>JAHYJJ010000225.1:0-1628 GCA_019429165.1 Methanosarcinaceae archaeon
GGGTGATCTTTTATAAGAACCGTATATGGACGTTTTTTAGATATGAATACATATTTTGATGTTATTAATGCCTCTTTTAAAATTTTAATGGCTAATTCTGTATCAGAATCATGATCTATGTATATATCGATAACTATCATCATTTCCGGATTTCCTGAATTTGCGCTTGCTACCGATTCGCTGAAAATTAAAAAATTTGGGATTGAAACGAGGTTGTCATCAGACGTAATAATTTTAGTAGCACGTATCCCAATGTCACTGACTTCGCCATAGTTATCTCTGATCTTTATTTTGTCTCCAATCTGATATGGTTTCTCAAGCGTGATCACGATCCCGCCTATCACATCAGCAAATAGGTCCTTAAGTCCAAATCCAATTCCTGCGCCCAGAAGTCCCCCAAAAACAATAAGCTGTTCAGAAGATAGATTTAGCACATTATTCAGGATATAATAAATAGCTATTATATAAATTGAGAATTTCAATAATGGTATTACCATTTTCACATTTATCCTGTATATGCCAGCATTTTCTGAAAGCCATGTGAGGATAAAAGTGATTATGCGGATAAGTATGTATGCAAATATCAGTATTAATATGGAATCCAGGATCGTTCCCAGATCAATTGAGGGTAGATTAATTGAGGGTAGATCAATTGTGGTGCTATTTACTGCCATTTACCACACCAGCCTCAATTTTTTCAAGAATTCAAGTATACTTTTAAATGCTTCTGCATTAATTGAGAAATTATTATCAGAGACTGTAATTAGATCCTGTTTTAATAAAGTGAAAATTATGGCATCGATCTGGAGATCCGACCCGACTATTTCTACCAGATCATCTCTATTGATGGATCTCATTGAAAGTATAATGCTCAAAATAAAAGCCTCATCATAATTAAGATCAATATTGAATGAAAGTTCATTTATCCAACTGGGTTTGATCAATGGATATTGAATGCTTTTTTGCCAGATGATCTCTGCAATTCCGGGATTCCCATTTGAAATATGGTATATCTTTCTAAAAATAACATCCTGGACTGTTATATCCTCCTTTTTTTTACTCAGTCTAATTTTCAGGATATCACTATTTATCTTAATATACGGGATATTAATGGGTCTTTTAAATGACATCACATTAAGTGGATATTTCATAAGTTTCATAAGTTTATCTTTTTTAATTGCAATATCATCGACAAATTGTATCTCATCTTCTTTGTACGTGGACAATAAAGATTGTTTGATATCATCCACACTGAATTTTGATAGTTTTATCTGGATCGGAAACATTTTGCTTATATTGATCGCAGCATCAAGATAATTCCATGAGTATACATTCCATGTTGTGATAAACATTTTATCAGAGGAAATAATCGTTTTCAAAAATTCGTCCAGGATATCAAAACCACCAATCCTGCCCATGTAAAGGAATTCACAGTGATCGAATATCATAATCTGATTATCATTTTCAACTTCAATTTCACTGATATCTTTTACAATTGATGTTAAAGGTACTTTCGTCACATACTGCATATTATTTCTTTCGATCTCATTCAATAGTGTAGTCTTTCCCCCGAAAGGTTCTGCTATGATTGCAATATTCTTCTTTTGCCCGGATCTAAAACTATCTAT
>JAHYJJ010000226.1:0-1622 GCA_019429165.1 Methanosarcinaceae archaeon
CTGATGAAGCAACCTAACGATCGCTTCTGATGAAGCAACCTAACGATCGCTTCTGATGAAGCAACCTAACGATCGCTTCTGATGAAGCAACCTAATCAAATGCCTTCTTAAAAGGCTCAAGTTTCTCATGCAACTGCGCGATCATATTGTTGATATCGTTATGCAGTTCATCTTGATCGATCGTTGTTTTATTGACATATTTATTCAGATTCTTAATGCTCTGTGCCGTTGCGACCACGTAGTTGAGATCATGGTCTACCTTGATGGAACCCAAAAGAGGGATCTTGCCAATATTGGTAAAATCGGTCTTGTACATTTTAATGACTTCCTGAGGTTCGACAACGTAGTTTTTTACGGTTGCTACAATGGTTATGACGGACTGGCTTCCAACTATCTTTGACTTCATTCCTGAAACCTTGCGGTTGATCCTGTACTCGATGGTGTAGAGGACATCATCGTTCATCTTGAATCGCACAGTGTATCCCGGGCTTGCTTCTGTCACGTTTGCGATATGTATAAGTGAGTGTCCGTTCCTGACAAAGAAATGTATGACTTCTCCAAGCACGATCTCGTCCTGACTCTGTGTCAATGCTTTGCTGTGTGCAACGTCCCCGATGGCTTTAAAAAGTCCCATATTCATGCTCCCACGTTGACTTTGACGAATTCTTTCAGTTTTTCCATGATCGCAGACATGTCCTCTGCAATTCTTTCAAAATCCGGTACAAGTGTGCCCAGATCTACATAATCATCAGCCTTTATGTAAAGGGGCATACTTGCAAACAGGTAATTTCCCTGCACATCATACATTATTGAACCGATATCACCGAGCAAACTGGACAATGATTCCCTCCAACTCGATGAGATCAGTTTCCCTATTTTTTTTGCACGCATTCCATATCCGCACGTGAATTGCATTCTGTGCCCGAGCGTTTTGGCTTCTGCAAGTGCATTGCTTGTGTGCTGTATCTGGATGACGACCCTGTCCTGGTTGCCAAGGTTCTCAAACATCATATTGTGATAGTCACCTGTGGATGATATGTCAAAAAGCGCATGTCCGCTTTCCAGCATTGTGGACACCAGACCTCCGATGAAAACCTCATCTATATATGTAGCAGCGTGTTCTTCTTCAGCCAGTTTCCAACTGTCTTTGATTAGTTGTTCGAATGTTGCCATTTTTTATCTCCTGAAATGTTAAGATTATTGGTTAAAATTTTGATAATTGTGTAGATGTTTCTGATGCAAAGTGAACAATCCGCCGCAGGCGGCGTATTCCTTCATCACCAATAAACTGCATATTGATATATTACGAATTGATCGTTATCTACTTTTTTTAGATTTAAGTATAATTTGAGTATCTCTTTTGTAGTATATAGAGGCTGTCCAACAATCCAAAATCACAGATAAAAGAAGGACAAATATGGCTTTAAATCAATAAATAAGGTTTGATTTTATCGTCCATAGTAATTGTTAGACAGCCTCTATATTTTATAAATATATAGTATGAATTAACGTGAACGGAGTGAGTTTTTTTTGAGTCGATTTAGTATCTGGGGTAATTGCTTATTAGTATCTTCTGCGAATAAATGGTGGGAATACGCCGCCTGCGGCGGTTGTTATGTTGG
>JAHYJJ010000042.1:0-10945 GCA_019429165.1 Methanosarcinaceae archaeon
GGTCTAAAGTTGTGTTGTAGTGTATGCGGATTAATGGGTGAAAATGAAAAAGGTACTACCATCCGCGCGTAGCGAGGCACCGTCCTTCACTAATGCCCTGAATACACATCGAAGTTTCAATCGTTGTCAACACATCTGTTTTTGTACGGATTGTTCTACATAGAAACTACATATTTTGTGAATGCGAACATATGGTATGTATGGAACATGCCGCCTACGGCAAGGTTGATGCATGGGGTTTTAGGTATTTGAAATGTACACCTACATTTCATCAGATAAATAAATATGATTTGATAAATGTGATTGGTCGAGTTAAAATAAACATGAGTGCAACAAACGCCGTAGGCGGCGTGTTCCATCATTAGCGAGAAAATAATCGCTGATGCTTAGATTCACTCGAAGTAAATCATTTTACAAAAAGAACTCAAAACGAGAAAATCTTCGCTAACGCTCAGATTGACTCGAACTACATAATCTTACAGATTATATACAACGAGAAAACGCTCACTTTGTTCGCGTTAACTCGAAGTACATAATCCTGTAGATTATATACAATAAAAAATCCAAAACAATGTCCACAATGCAAAAATAAATCACATGCACAAACAACAAATTGTAAAATATTACTGATGAAGAACTTCAAGAAGCCAGGCAATTGATAAAAAAGAATCCACAACATCCTTTAGTTAAACATGATGTGAAAAGACCTGAAGTTCTTCGGGATTTTATCGTACTTGTTTAGGGTGAGTTTAATGACAGGCATGATGTGGGTATTAGTTTGTAGCTATCTAACTTTGTTGACACAGATGCTGGATCGATACCATAGGTTGGAATTTCATCGTCTTGCGCAGGTTTTATATATTTTCCATGTCGTATTGCGTTTACAGGGTGAAATTGTACGGACGACACCAGTAGTGATGATGAACCTCCTTTGTGTAGAGTTGGGGTCAATATCTGCATTCGTAGTGGGTGTATCGAAGATATTCCAGAACTTGAGAATATTGAATCCGAATGTTTTGATTCTTCTGATTATGCTTTAAAACGTAGACAATTCAAGAATCTTCTATCAAGGTCCGGTTCTACATTTCTTGTAGCTTTACTGAATAGTGTGGTTGTCGGTTACGTCTGTATGGTCAATTACCCCAAAAGTGCCAGGTTTTATTCAATTGCAGTTTTAAGATCGGCACGGGGAATGGGCATCGCTTCAACTTTGATCGAGAAGGCGGAAGAAAATGCGCACCTGCATGGTAAAACACGTTTTTTTCTTGAAGTAAAAATAACCAATCCTGCAATTAGTTTATACACTAAATCAGGATACAAAGTAATCAAAAAAATTGATAATTATTATAAAGATGGCTCAATTGCCTGTAAAATGATGAAAACCATTAATGAGAATATTTGAATTGAATGTGATTGTATGGAAAAATTAACCCTCGAATATTATAATGAATTTAAAACTCGTGTTGCGAAAATTGAACCTAAATTATGGTCATATTATTTCCCTATACATGCTGCAGATGGCGATGTTTATGTAGAATATATGAATGATAACCTTTTACTTTTAAAGGAAAACGGTCACTGGGATGCATTGCTGCCACCTATTGGAAATGTGAATAAAAACTCACTGGAAGAATGTTTTGAATTTCTTCGAAAATTGAACCGAAACGAAAAGGGTGCCATATATAATTGCACAGGTTCTGAGATAGATATAGTCGGACATGATAACTATTTAATGTCTGTTGAATGTCAGGATTACATATACCGCAAGGAGGAGCAATTGCAGCTTGCAGGTGGCAGGTTCAATCCCATACGCAACCACATTAACCACTTCAAGAAACACTATAATTTCGTAGTTTCTCCCTATACATCAGATGATTATGATGACTGTGTTAAACTTTTTAATGGATGGAAAGAACATAAACAGAATAATACAAAGCTTGCAGAAGAACATACGGCAGAACTTTTCTTGAACCTGTGCATGTTCTCTGACATGTTCGGCATTACCGTAAAGATCGATAACCGGGTTGTAGGATTCAGTATAGGTGGCATGCTCAGTGAAACAGAAGCCATCTGCATCCTGCGCAAGGCGGACTGCGAATATAAAGGACTATCTGAATTCATAGATCATGAATTTTACATGCATCTGCCAGAATGTGTCCAAACAGTCAATGATGGGGATGACTTATGCATAGAGTCTCTGCGAAACTACAAGGAGAAATGGCATCCGGTAGAAAAACGGTGTTGTTACACATTATCCTGTAAGCCATGCAACTGATAGGGCTGATTATATTTGTTTTGGCATATACCGGAATTGTTTTTACCAGAATTCCCGGCATAAATGTTGGCAGACCGGCTGCTGCCTTTATAGGCGCAGTCCTGATGATCCTGTCAGGAGTTCTAACTTTTGATGAAGCTATATCTGCTATTGATTTTAGGACAATAGCCTTACTTTTTGGGATGATGGTAGTGACTGCAAACCTTGGGGAGAGCGGCTTTTTCAACATGTTGTCCTCAAAAGCAATATCATTTGGCCATACGCCAAAAAAATTAATGTTAGTTGTTGTGATAGCTACTGCCCTATCAAGTGCATTTTTTGTAAACGACATCGTAGTTTTGATATTCACCCCGCTTGTAATACGGTTGTGCCTGAAATATAGGCTTAACCCTGTGCCCTATCTCATAGGTACTGCCATGGCATCCAATATTGGCAGTACCATGAGCATAGTAGGAAATCCCCAGAACATGCTGATAGGCGTTCAGTCAGGCATATCTTTCACACGGTTTATGATATATCTTGCACCTGTAACTCTTGTATCAATCTTTGTACTTATTGCAGTGCTCTTTGTATTTTATAAAAAAGATCTTCTGGGTAGCTTATGTGCAGATAAGACTGATAATTTGATGTATACTACTGATAAGCCACATATTAACAAGAATATGATAAAAAGTAGTAGTGGAGGAGATGATCCTACAGGCTTGAATAAAAGTGGGGCGAAGGCTTCATTATTTATTCCTATTTTTGTTATGGTCCTGTTTTTTGCAGATTCGATACTGCACATAGGATTGCCGCTTATAGCATTATCCGGCGCAGCACTTGTTTTTATCACGGATCGTGGAAAATCGTCCCAAATATTAAAAAATGTTGATTGGGTGCTGTTGCTTTTCTTTGCAGGGCTTTTTATTGTGATCGAAGGTGCAGTAAGATCGGGTGTTTTCGAAATATTCGATCAGATACAACTAATGCCGGATGCCGGCAGCATCGTGCTCCTTCACATTCTTGGTATTTTCGGATCCCAGATAGTGAGCAATGTACCATTCACTATGTTCGTGATACCATATATCGCACCTCTATCGTCTGATGTATTATGGATAAGTCTTGCATCAGGTGCCACCCTTGCAGGTAATTTAACGTTAATAGGTGCCATTTCAAACATCATAGTAGTTGAGGTGGCAGCCAAATCTGGAATATATATCAAGTTTTCAGAATTCATGAAGATAGGAGTTTTCGTGACATTGCTGAGCATATTTGCTTCTTTGATAATTTTGATGATTGAATATCAGGTCGGATTTTTAAAAGTCTGAAAAAAGGGGTTTTGAGAAGTCGTGATAGAGTATTTGTAGTTTTAATATAAGTCTACACTGATGAGAAATGGGCCACAGGAAACATATATTCATCGATGGAAAATTAATAGTGAATATACGCTGGATAATTTTGTTATCCAAATAGGGGGTATGATCGAATACTTTCACCCCGCTTGGCTCATTTATATATACCAATAGTGCGTATTGATGTTTGCCTCCCACACAAAATACAAACAAGAGGCTTGAGGAATAAAATGACAGAAACAGCAATTAGTATAAAAGACAGGTTTTCAGAACTTGGTATTGAGATCCCTATTGAGGATATTGAAGAGAGATTGGACAAACTTGCCAACAAATTCAAGGTCCCGATGGATGAAGCCAAGAGAAGTGTTGTTAACTATTTTTTGAAAGAACATGACATTGCCAGAAGTGATTTCTATACAAGTCAGGATTATGGTGAATCACCGGTTGTAAATGTTGCAGACATAACCGAAGATGGGAAATGGGTTAGTGTCAGGGTCAAGATTACACAGATATGGGACAATGATCATGAATCGATCTCACAGGTTGGATTGGCCGGAGATGAGACCGGAACGATCAAATTCACAAAATGGATTGGTGCTGAGCTTCCTGATATGGAAGAAGGCAAGTGTTATTTGATAACGAATGTGGTTTCAAAAGAATGGAACGGTCGGATCAACATTGACCTTAATAAAACCAGTTCAATAAAAGAGATCGAAGGGGAAATAGAGGTGGTTCAATCAGTTATTGGGTCCGAGTCGCCACAGGTGAACATTACTGACATCACTGAAAATGGAAAATGGGTCAGTATTAGGGGCAAGGTTACCCAGATATGGGATAATGACCATGAATCGATCTCACAGGTCGGATTGGTAGGCGATGAGACCGGAACTATTAAGTTTACAAAATGGATTGGTGCTGAGCTTCCTGATATGGAAGAAGGCAAGTGCTATTTGATAACGAATGTGGTCTCAAAAGAATGGAACGGTCGGATCAACATTGATCTTAATAAGGCTAGTTCAATAGAAGAGATTGACGAGGATATAGATGTGAGGATATCAAATATCACTTTTACCGGTGTATTGGTTGATATCCAGTCAGGCTCAGGACTTATTAAGCGCTGTCCAGAATGCAACCGGTCATTGACAAAAGGCGCATGCACTGAGCATGGTAAGGTGGATGGTGTATACGATCTGCGGATAAAGGCTGTTTTGGATGATGGAGTCATCACTCAGGATGCTCTTTTGAATCGAGAATTAACCGAAAATATTGGTGAGATCACACTAGACGATGCGATTGCTATGGCGGCTGATGCTCTTGATCAGGCGGTAGTTTTAGATTTACTTAAGGCTAAACTGATTGGCAAGTACTACACTGCAACTGGACCGAAGATGGAGCGATATATATTGGTGAATTCAATTGATCAGGAATCACAGGTGGATAGCGCATTGATTGACAGTCTACTCGCAGAAGTGGAGGTGGCATAAATGGCAGGATATTTCAGGGAAGTCGCAAGAAGGGTTTTTGCCCAGGAATTCAGGGAATCCAATCTGACGTTTAAAGACGGTGAAGATCAGTATGCTCCGCAGTATTTGCTCACCCCTACCGGTGCGAAGGTTAACCGCATGTTCATTGTGGGAACACTCACCGAGAAGGAAGATATCGGTACTGATTCAGAATACTGGCGTGGACGGGTATCAGATCCCACCGGCTCATTTATGGTGTATGCAGGACAGTACCAGCCAGAAGCTGCACAGGCTTTGGTGGAATGCGAAACACCTGCATTTGTAGCGATTGTTGGAAAGCCAAGCACATATACTACAGGTGATGGAAATGTTCTCACATCAGTGCGTCCTGAATCGATACAGGTAGTTGATGGAAATACTCGTGATATGTGGGTACTGGATACGGCAAAGCAGACAATGGACCGCCTTAATATGCTCAAGGGTGATGGGGCAGACGCTGTAAAAGCTGTTGAACACTACAATCCTGATGTTGAACACTATCGTGGAATGGTAAAACAGGCTCTGGAATCACTTAAGGAATATCAGTGAGACGACTTGGGTTTTGGACAGCGATTTTAAAAAGTAATTTTGGATAGTATTACTGCGCCATAATTGGCGCAGTACTATTGACCAAAAGTATGATAAACAGAGGCGGCATTTTGTTATATGGTGATTAATATGAAGACGTATCTCTTAATTTGGTTTAATAGCAATGGTGCCAGTCCGTCAGACGTTAATCAGAGACTCATGTCCCTTGGTTTCGAGCCAATGCAGGGTTCTTATGACTATATCTACGATTGGGGTAACAATGTGGATTTAGATGAGATCCTTCGATTTGGGGATAAAGTGCATCTAAGCCTTCAGGATTCTGGCGTTTTATTCAAGATCGAGACTACGTGAACAAGTTCGTTCTTGTTTATTAATTATATTTGGTATGAATAAAACCTCATTTTATTGCCCGTGGGTGTCCCGACGGGTCATGAATGTTTATTTTAGAGATTTTTCTAGATTGCGTGAGAATGCCATATAATCACAGCATTTTCCCTCGATCTCAATAATCCTTGCGGAAACCACACCATTCTTGATGATCAATTCAACTACGGTAGGATCTGCCATTCTGGGTGATGTAGGAGAACCCGGGCACACGAGCATGACATCACTCTTCTCGATAAGTGGTCTGTGTATGTGTCCAAAAATAAGAATATCCACTTCCATCTCAAGAGCAAGGTAGCGCACTGCTGCAGTGTTTGTAATAGATAATCCAGCTTCATGCACAACACCAATCTTTACTCCTTCCACCTCAAACTTTACCCGCTCCGGCAACAATTTCTTCAATTTTGCATCATCAGAATTTCCACAGACTGCTTTTAATTTTCTAGTGGACGCAAAAACCTTGTAACACTCCACAGATGTGAAATCACCTGCATGAACAATAATATCGCAGTCTTCAATGACATCAATGATATTACGGGGAATTGATGTGCCATGCAAGTGCGTGTCGGAAATTGCAATTATTTTCATGATTGGATACTGAGGTCAACAAGTTCATATTCCAGTTCATCGTTTTCCAATCGGCTAAGGAGTGAAGGTACTTCTTCATCGATTGAAACAACAAGCGAAGACAGACCATGGAATGCAGCCTCTATGACGGATTCCTTTGCACCGAACATAACATTTGGCGATACGCCGATCCGCTTCAATGCCACCACAGATTCAGCTCCTATTACGGCAATATATGATTTTGATGCTGCAAGTGTTCTTAATCGGTCAAGATCAACATTTTTTGACCCGCCACGCTCAATTCTTGGTATCTTGCAAACTGTAATACTTGCATTCTCAAGATCTATCATGCCATATAAATTAGTGACACCGACATCTTCTCCGCATTTCGCATCGGATATCGTGACTCCTGTAGCATTCTTAACATCACTCTTATTTATGTACAAAAGTCCTTCATGCATCTTGAGATAGACTGAATCCCCTTTATTCAGATCTTCTTCAGCAATGGCAGTCCAGGTTGACACATGGCTGATAATATCTTCTATAATAAAACGAGCATATTGTTTCATATCAGATGCGTTTTTTAGCACCCATTCCACTCCCGTCTTTGTGATCCTGTAACGTGCCCGTCCTTGTGAATTGACGAAACCTTCGGCTGCAAGTTCTTTAATATACTCGGACACAGCTTGTGGCGTAATCCCGATCTTATCGGCAATTTCTTTTTGCCGAACGATTGGTTGGTTTGTAGCAACTTCTGTTAAAATCTGAAACTTTGTGATCCCGCTTTTACTGTGCAAGATCTCTATCATTCGGTGTCCTCATTTATTTTGACTCTCTGTCCCATTACCGTCAATTTGTCAGAACGGCGTGCCAACGCACGTATGTACAGAGGTGACTGATTGAATGCGCGTACAAGGTTGCTCATTGATTGGTTTCCTTCTGAAACAAGATTTTCAAGTTGTCCAATCGATTCCTTAAAATCATCATAAGGCTTGAATGACAACATGACAATATCGCTCATATCTTCAAAAGAGCATTGAAAATTTGCCTGTACTTTGGAATATGAAGTATGATATTCCATTGCAGGAGTCTTGCCAGGCTCAGGCATGCGCCATTGGCTTTCGATCAATCCGCCTTTTTTCAAAATACTAATGCTATTAGAAATGTCACTATCCATATACTCATTCAGATCTTCTTCTGTCATCCACTTTGTTGATAGTATATCAAAAACCTTTTTGTGTGTCCTTGATCCAAATATTCGGAGAAAAGGAACCAGTTCCGAAGGATCGTTAATTATTCGTGTGCGTTTGCCCATTTGATGACCTCGTCTTGTACCATGTTTATAGGGTCTTAACGTTAATAAAGATGATGTGGATTATGCACTTGATCTCATAATCTCAAGACCAGTATTATCATTCCAATCAAATACCGGATACGAACGATCAGACCCTCTTGTCTTTTCATGCAATGCATGTGAAACAATAGGCAATGCTATCGTAGCATCAACAAAGACCTGCACTTTTTTGGCCTGTGGTGCGATCTTGCCCCATGATACTCCTTCATCGAATGTACAACCCGAAAGCCCACCCCAGTGCGGCACATCAGTTGTATATTGTATCGCGTAATCATGTCCGCAAATATCCATTCCCATAATAGATGCAATCACTTCGGTCTGTTGTATAAAATTCTTTGGCACCCCTCCGCCCACATATACAACTCCGGTCTTGTTTGATCTCTCAACGATCTGTGTGATCTCATCCACATCTTTGATCTGGTCTATGTTTGCAGTGCAACCACCCCTTCTCGCAATTGCAAGTCCTATCCCGATCGAACTGTCACACAGTGCAGGGGTAAATATGGGTACGCCATGTTTGTATGCACTTACAATTATAGAATCAGAATCAGAATCGCCTCCCTCGCTGCGTCTTGCGATCTCCTTGCCAAGTATGTGCATGAATTCCCTGGATGAATATGGTCGGTCTTCAAGTGTCTTTGCAAAATCGGCGATCAGGTGGTCAACACCTCTGAATTCTTCCTCAACAGCAAACACATCATATATTCTGTCAACACCGTGTTGGTATAATTTTTCATCATCTGCTAAATGCGACCCAACATAGTGTTTCTTGCCAAGTGCTTCGTGGCAGTCATGAAATATGTTTGCACCTGTGCTCACCAGACAATCGATCATCCTGTTTTGTATCATATAGGAAATGATCTTTCGCATACCTGCCGGCACCATTGCACCGGTCAGTCCCATGAGAATGGTGATATCATCTTCTTTCAGCATATTATGCCACGCCTGCACAGATTCAGCCAGTTTCCTGCCCTGAAATCCGGTAGTAAGCATTGCATCCGTAAGTTCACTTATTGAACGATCCTTAACATCAACCGGATTAGTTGGATTATTGGTGAACATATTGAGATTCATGTAAACTCCATATGATCATATCACAAGAAACGTTGCGCATACTACAGTATTTCATCGCGTTTCTTTTAATCGATCACATAATATAATGTAATATATTCAATTTTAATGCAATTATTGTTATTAAAAATGACCCCTCTATTATGACTCCTTTATATTATGTGTTGAGCATTTTAAATTAATCAAAGAATATATTATTCATTTATCTCTATGAATCCCCAATCTTATTCTTATATAATTGTAGATCTCTTTTGGAATGTCGATATCACAGCATGACTCTATACCTTCAAAACCCGGTGATGAATTTGCTTCGCATATTTTGAAATGGTCGCCATCAAAGAGAAGATCGATTCCTGCAACATCCAGACCAAATACTCTTGCGGTCTCTGTAGCAAGCCATTCGATCTCTGCAGTGATCTTAAATTGTCTTACTTCTCCGCCTCTTGAAAAGTTCGCTTTGAAATTGCCATCTGTTGCTATTCTTTCCATACATGCAACGACACGTCCTCCGATCACAAACACACGAAGATCATGGCCTCTGCTTGAATTGATGAATTCCTGCAGGATAAAATTTGCATAACTTTTTGTTACACGTATTAATTCCATGAGGTCTATGAAATTGGTTCTGTTTTCCGAAAGGAAAACACCACTTCCCTTTGAACCGGTAAGAATTTTTATGATCAATGGGAATCCAAATTGCTTTTCTACAAAATTGACATCAATAGGGTATTTGGCAAGCATTGTTTTTGGGAATGGGATGTCCATTTCCGCCAGTATTTGTGATGAATATAGTTTATCTTTAACAGTATCGATACTATTGGATGAATTAAATGTATGGACTCCGAGCCGTTCTAGATGTCTTATGACTGCCATTGCAAAGTACGTTGTTCCTGCGCCCATTCTTGGGAGCAAAAAATCGGGCAATGGCACAACCTCTCCATCCAGCAAAATACTTTTTCGGTCATCTCTTGTAACAATGAGTTCAAACTGTTCAGGGTTAACAACCTGCATCTCAATTCCATTTTCTTCTGCACTTTTTAGCAGACGATGCACTTCATATGCTTCTGGTTTTAGACCTGAAGCCGAGTCTTTGTAAAGAATCCATCCTTTCATTTATGTTTATCCTCAATGTGCTATACCGCTTTTTCGTATAAATTGAATTTGGTGAATCCGTTTAATCTGAATTTCATATATACGACCAATAAGTTTATCCAAGTTTGTTACCAATAATGATACAGGTAGTGGTAACATGTCCGGCAATCTCTACAAAAAGATACATGAAATATTAGATGGCAGGCAACTTTCAATCAGTGGTATTACTCGCGAGTTGAGGGATAAGGGGTTCAATGAACATCGGCTTGTATTGACGGGATATCTTCGAGCGCTTCGTGATCTTGATAGACTCAATGAGGTCGAGATACCACCGTCAAAGGTCTATACTCATGTGGATAATGAAGAGTTATTCGAGGATATATATTCACTAATTGCTATTCATTTAAGGAATCTTGATCTTGATAATCGTGTACCTATAGGAGTTTTTACCATGTCAGCACTTTTTAAGAGACCTGTTTTTAAGTATGAGTTGAGTTTGGTTGGATCAAACCAAAAGCACATTTTGAAATATATGGAAATGCCGAATTGTATTGTGCGTGAGTCCAGAGATAAGAATCTCAAGGAATTCCGCGCAGAGATCTCAAAAATAGAGGTGCCATTGTCAGATCCGGCATACGAGATCGTTGGAAATGATGAACATATTGTAACGTTGGCTAATGAAATGTTGCTTGAGATGCTCAAGGATTTTGTTGATATCAGTGGTTTGGTTCCAAAGACCAAACAGACGAAATTATCAATTTGATGTTGAAGATCCTGCATTATGTATAGTGTTGTATTTATCGTGTGAGGGCGAGAAAAT
>JAHYJJ010000227.1:0-1587 GCA_019429165.1 Methanosarcinaceae archaeon
TTGCCGCCACAAACCACGCCACGTACACCAATAATGTCTGGCCGGATGCGCTTCAGCGCAGGCAGGTCTTCGAACTTGATAGTACCCGCTATTGCAGATTCAAGTCCGGCATCGCGTGCAAGTTTTGTAAATTCGGTAAGTTCTTCCTCAGACATGAACTCGAAAGTTGAACGCCCGTCCTTGATCCCTGTATCCATCATAACAACATCGACACCTGCCTTTGCACCGATTGCAGGGAGCAACATGAGTGGGATAGAATTAATGCGCTCATAATCTGAATAACCGGATGCAACGACGATCTTAGAGGGATCATAATCCTTCACAGAGCGCACGATATTGGTCAGCATCTCAAGTGCCTGGTCTTCAGTCTGTACATCGTACAATCCGACCTTTACATATTGTGCACCAGCAACTGCTGCGCCCAATGCAGCAAGTGATGCTGTCCCAGGCTTGAAGTTGAAATCTCCGATGGTCGCACTGACTGGCTGTTTTGAATTGATGGCATCCTTCACAGATCTGATGATCCATGGGAAATTTGCACCCAGTGAACCTTCCTTCGGGTTTTTGACATCAATAATATCTGCACCACCATTAGAGGCAGCGATTGCTTCTTCTTCATTTATTGGACTGACAAGTAGTTTCATGGAACTGCCTCATATTTATATGGGTTTGAATATCTATGTATTTATTAAATATGTTTCGAATTATCTTCGTGTTAGATATATATAATCATACTGTTGTACATGCCAGGGGTGGAAATCGACAGAATTACCAACCTATTCACAAGTCCAGCTTGCTTTGCAATACTTCCAGGCCACTGGAAGTGATAGGTGCCGTCAAACCAAAAGAAGTGTACATCGCCGACCTGAATATCCTGCAAGGGATTGGTGAGCGTGACACAAATTTTACTGACATCCGTTCGGTTTCGCAAAAGGTCAAGACAATGCTCGACCCGGGCATATCATCTCTGCCAGATGTCGAAGAGGCACTTTCCCTCGCAAACAGTGTAATTCTTGGTACTGAAACCGCGTCATTGGATATGATATCGAATGCTGCATCAGAGTTTCCCGGGCGCGTGAATGTAAGCATTGATATCAAGAACAGCAGTATACTGACCCGTGATCCAGATATGCCGAATTATCCTATAGAGCTTATTGATATATTAAATGACATGGATGTCCGCGACATCATAATTCTGGATATGGATAGAGTTGGTACATCAAGCGGTGTAGATTCACAATTCTTAAGTGCGATTGCCACCACTTCCAAGCATGATGTGTTGCTTGGCGGCGGGGTCAAGGATATGAGCGATATCAAAACATTGAAGGTTATCGGGCTAAAAGGCGCACTTGTGGCAACTGCCCTGCACAACGGCAATATACCACTCACAATGGTCCAATAATACAATGATGATCGTTCATCGACTTAACATTTGACTGAAACTTAAACAAAGTATAATTCTAATTATATTCACAGGTGAAAACAATGGCAGAAAATGAAGTTACTGAAAATGAAATTGCAGAGTCCGAAGGCGATGGGTATTCAGAAATAAAAATGGGTGCAGGTTGGTATCTTACTATCACGCTT
>JAHYJJ010000043.1:0-10733 GCA_019429165.1 Methanosarcinaceae archaeon
TCTGCTACTTCAGGTTCCGGCTCGGGGATTACATTTCTCTTAATGGAATAATCGCGCTCGACCTGTGTCATGCGTGCTGCATCCTCATAGATCTTTGCGTATCCTGAAAGTTCCTGCATTCCGTACACACTATCCATTTTCTGGATGATCGTCAGATCAAGAGATGCATTCAACATAGCAACCAGTTTGCCTTTCACATCATTCCTTGAAGGGGTTGGACCTTCGAACTTGACTGTGAATTTAATTTCCCGCCTGTCTAAAAGCGCATTATTTTTATCTTCAGTGACATTAATATCCATCTAATTTCCTCCGAACACTATCGAATTGTCCTTCATCATATTCATCAATAATTTGATCCAATAAACTACGAATTTCATCTTTCTTAGATTCAGTGATTTTAACAAGCACAACGCCTTCATTTGGCTGACCATAGAGAACCACCGAACCGATCGGGGCCATCAATATCGCAGGTAATGCTGCTAAATCCTCTTCGCCGCGGACAAAGAGTCTGACATGTTGATCCGATCTTAATGCATCATCGATCGCATTGATCAGATCCTCGGTAATAACACCCGGTGGGTTGTCAACCGATATAGTTGTAAATGCTTTATGGTTTGTACCCAGAACAACATGATTAGATGCCGGTTCTCTTTTTGTACGATCATCAACAACACAGACATCGGGCATGATGTCTGATTCGAGCAAGTAGAATGTTGTAACATCACCTACAGATATAAGTTTTGTGGGACTGCCCAGGTCTGGTGCGATCTTTTGGATCGTATCTTTCCCGACACCCTCATATAGCACGCCAAAAGGCTTACGCAAAACCGGACGCAGTTTGGCAGGTAATGCCAGTGCTACCTGTGCACCCAATTATCGCACCTTCAATGCGTACTTATCCGGTATGTCAACGCCCATCTTCTTAGCGATCGCAGAACGTTCTGCGTCAACAATAACCACCATGCCGCTCCAATCCGAGCTTAGATTACTGGAGCCGCATATAGGACAGGTCTGACCTGTAACGATCCTGTGACATTCACGGCAAACTTGATCACTCATAAATTAATCCTCCGGTAAAAATTACACACCAGCATCAGATTTTGGCTTCCGATCTTCCTCAAGCCATTCTAATTTACCAAGAGCATGCTGGCGCATGGTCAGACCTATCTTACTCTCCCTTGGCTCGCGCTCATCAATACTCACAGCAACAATACGTGTGCGCACATGATCGCCCTCGGCAAGTGATCGCCCTCCTGCCTTGCTCATAAGCCTGCCATTCTTTCCATCGTATGACATAAAGTCATCCGTGATCTGGCTTACATGCAAAAGTCCATCCATTGCACCAATACTCACAAAAGCACCGAATTCCACAGTCTCAACAACCAGCCCTTCGATAACTTCCTGAAGTACAGGGATAAACACAATTGCATCAAAAATAGCATCATAGTAAACGGCACCATCCCCTACAAGAATGTGTCCTTCACCCACCTCATCAAGCCCAGTGACCGCAACAATGGCACCCAGAGTCTTATCGATACGCCCTTCAAGTTTATCTTTTAATGCATTTTTAACACTAATGCTAACATCCTCGGCTAACCGATCGGGTGCAATTCGTACCGTGTCAGCAAGTTTCATCTTCTTGTACATATCTACATATCTCCCGTAAGATCAAAATCATTCAGATATTATTATTTGATATATTATTGTATATTGATCGTAATTAATTACGTTGTTGCTAATCTATTTTTCTGACGTAGATAAACAACCGTAATATCCTTTTCTTGTAATCGTTTTTTAAGTTTAATATCATTAGTCAAAACCGCTGCGCCAGTATTATCGGCAAGTTCTACAATGACATCATCTGCAAAACCAGTGAGTTCCGCAACCTCGCATCGATCTGCTAACGAACGTGCAACCTTTGCCGCCATTTTGTCCTTGCCTTTTGACCTGTCAATAAGACTGTCGAGTTCATTTAACACAGATCTTGGAACTACAAATTCATCAAATCCAAGACGCTGCAGTTCATCGAAAATATCAACATTGAACTGAACCGGTATCATCAGCGCATTGGTATCAATAATGACCTTCAATCTTTGATTACTCCTACTCCAATAAGCCGCCATCGTGAACCTACACGCCTACTTATCGCCACCATTGAGCCGCTTTGTGCACATATAGGTCGCTTAAGTTTAACTTCTGCAACATCTGCCCTTGCGCTTGTAACAATGCCTACGGTCGTTGCAGTGCCTACATTCAACATCAAAGGTTCACTGGTTTTAATTTCCCCGATCTCCAATTCATCGGTAGCTCCAACAACACGTTCGAGTAAGTGTAAGTCCATTGTGAACAGATCACGGGTTGGTGGCAGTGTGCCGGGTTTACCTGCGACCTGTCCTGTTAATGTATCACTCTTTGTTAATGTTGGATCAAGTGTTGTTCCAACTGCCAATAATCCACCAGGTGTAGCTTCTTCAACTTCACCTTTGCCCGCAATGATCTTTGAGATTTTAGTAATAATAGGTACCCATTTTGTAGTATTTTCACTCTCAACTTTTCGCCCAGGGCAAATCTCAAGTTCGTCACCCGGATGCATAGAACCTTCTGTGAGTGTTCCACCGATGACGCCACCTGTGATCTTATCTACAGATAATCCCGGTTTATTGATATCAAAAGACCTTGCAATAAGCATGCGAGCTGGCTTGTCCAGTTTATACACAGGTGTTGGGATCACTTTTTCCATGACCTCGATCAACACATCAATATTGATGTTCTGCTGTGCGGAAACCGGAACGATTGGTGCGCCCTCTGCCACTGTACCTTTGACAAATTCCTTGATCTGCTTATAGTGCTCGATGATCTGTTCCTTTTTCACAAGGTCGATCTTATTCTGCACAATTACAATATTCTTGATCCCGATGATGTTCAGTGCCATCAGGTGTTCCTTTGTCTGTGGTTGTGGACATTTTTCGTTGGCTGCGATAACAAGCACCGCACCGTCCATTATAGCCGCACCCGATAGCATTGTAGCCATCAGTGTCTCGTGGCCTGGTGCATCAACAAAGGATATTGTTCTGGCTTCTTCTGTTTTTGCTCCGCAATGCTCACATTTCTTTGCGACTGAATAACACTGTGGCTCAGGGCAGTCCGGACATTTCATAAATGTCGTATCTGCATATCCTAACCTGATCGATATGCCACGCTTCATCTCTTCACTGTGTGTATCTGTCCAGATCCCGGACAATGCACTGACAAGCGTGGTTTTTCCATGATCGACATGACCTACCATGCCGATATTAACACAAGGTTGACTCAATTTTAGATTTCCCTCCCAATTTGGGCAAAAAGATTATGATTATGAAATAATGGATGTATTAACTATAATAACTTGCTTTAAGGTTTGTGGTATCATGTTATTTATCGTATATAAGATATTCCAACAATGCAAAATGCATATTTTGTATTATCAAGTACACTCGACTATAAATGTGATTTTACCTGTTTAGCAAATTAGTACTCACATAAATTTAAAAAAAATGTTTATGTTGCAATATCTTGATACTCGGATTTGAACAAAGTAAGATCTAAACTATATGACTAGCCACATACTACCCAAAATTACTATATACAAACCATCATACTAGCATACATAAACACAGACATACATAAGATCGGAGAACATTTCATGGTTAAAGTTGATAAATTCATACCTAAAAGCATAGAGCGGATCAAAAAAGAGGCTCAGGGAAAGACCATTATAGCACTTTCTGGCGGGGTTGACAGTTCAGTTTGTGCAGTGCTTGCAAACCGTGCAATAGGCGATAAATTAACGCCAATATACATTGACACAGGTCTAATGCGAAAAGGCGAGACAGAGCGCATAAAGGAGATATTCTCTGATATGAACCTCCAGGTTGTCGATGCAAAAGATCAGTTTATGGAAGCCCTGAAGGGTCTTGAAGATCCCGAAGAAAAGCGAATGGCTGTAGGTGAGGCATTCATACGCGCCTTCGAAAAGGAAGCACGATTACTTGAAGCCGAATACCTGATACAGGGCACCATATACCCTGACCGGATAGAATCCGAAGGCGGGATAAAATCACACCACAACGTAGGTGGATTGCCATCAGTTATTGATTTTAAGGCCATTGTCGAACCAATAGATGACCTGTATAAAGATGAGGTTCGTGAAGTTGCACGTGCACTCGACCTGCCCCATGAGATCAGCGAGCGCATGCCATTCCCAGGTCCCGGTCTTTCAGTCCGCATTATTGGCGAGGTAACTCAGGAAAAGGTTGACGTTGTTCGCGAGGCAAATGCCATCGTTGAAGAAGAACTGCTTGAACAATTCAAACCATGGCAGACCTTTGCCGCAATACTCGGAAAGGGAACAGGTGTCAAAGGTGACTTAAGGGTACACGGCTGGATAGTTGCCGTTCGCGCAGTAGGTTCAAGGGACGGTATGACTGCCGAAGCAATGGAACTTCCATGGGAAACCCTCCGTAAGATCGAATCACGCATCACAGGCGAGATCGCATCAGTTGCAAGAGTTGTCTATGACATAACGCCAAAACCGCCTGCAACCATTGAATTCGAATGAGTATGCACAGATGACACTCAACAAAGCAGTAGCAGATATCCGCGCACGCCAGCATATCAAACCGTCCGCGCCAGATAGACCATCGGCGGTATGGACAGGTGTTGACCTTCTCGATGGACAGGAAATAAAAACACTCACCATTATTTTCAAAACATCAGGCTGTTGGTGGGGAAAAGCAGGCGGATGTACCATGTGTGGTTATGTGTATGACAGTGCCATAGACCCACCCGCACCCGAAGACCTTGAAACCCAACTTGACAGGGCACTCTACAAAGCAGGTGACATGGATGAGTTCATGATCAAGATATTCACATCAGGGAGTTTTTTTGATGAACGCGAAATTCCACCGCAGGTTCGGCAAAATATCTTGCGCCGGCTTGCAGACGATGAGCGCATCCCAAAAGTGATTGCCGAAACACGCCCCGAATTTGTGACCGAAGAGGTCATGGACGAATGCACCGGCATTCTTGACAGCACTAAATTCGAGATCGCTGTCGGACTTGAAACAAGTTCCGACATCATCCGCAAGGATTCCATCAATAAAGGCTTCACGTTCGCTGATTTTGCCCGTGCATCGGAAACTGCCAACAAACACGGTGTAACCACAAAAGCATATCTCATGTTAAAACCTCCATTCCTGTCAGAAGGCGAGGCAATGGATGACATCATCCAATCAGTAGATGATGCCGCACCGTATGCTGACACAATATCCATCAACCTCTGCAATGTCCAGAACGGCACATTTGTCGAATCTTTGTGGCAAAAGGGACAATACCGTTCACCCTGGCTGTGGAGTATCGTGGAGATCATTAAAAAAGCAAAACCGGCACATCCCGATACAGTGATAATGTCTGACCCTGTAGCAGCAGGCTCGAAACGCGGACCCCACAACTGTAAACAATGCAGTTATGATGTTGCAGATGCGATACGTAAATTCTCGATCACACAGGATATCAGTGTACTTGATGAACTTACATGCGAATGCATGGAGTTGTGGAAAAAAGTGCTTGAACTGGATGATCTCACATATGGTTCAGCAATTATGGATTAAGTCTAATTGGATTGAAGGATTAAAAATTAATTTTAAACCGCAGAGGACGCGGAGAGTTGCTAATGTGTTCCTCTGCGTTCTCATCGGTGATAAATGACCCCCTATTTAGAAATCACTTTAAAATCGAAACAGCGTCTCTTCTGACCTAAAACTTGAACTTCAATCCCCGCCCTTGTAAACCATTGTTCCGATTCCCGAATCCGTGAACAATTCAAGCAATATTGAATGTGATACACTGCCATCGATAATATGCACCCGCTCAACTCCGCTAATGGTGGCTGCTGCTGCACCTCGCATCTTCGGGATCATTCCTCCAAATATCACACCTTCATCGATCAGGATTTCCATTTCTTCAACCGTGACCCTTGATAAGCGTGTTGACTTGTCTTTTATATCTCTTAAAAGACCTGGTACATCGGTCATAAGGATCAATTTTTTAGCGTGAAGCGCTGCTGCAATGTCGCCTGCCACCGTATCAGCATTAATATTCAATGCATTTCCTTTCACATCCATGGCTATTGGAGATATCACAGGTATATATCCTTCCTTTGTGACAATATCGATGATCTCAATATTAATGATCTCAGTCTCGCCGACCCATCCGATATCAACATGCTGCTCCACTCCTTCAACCACAACACGCTGAGCAGGTTTCTTTTTGGCAATTATCAGTTTCCCATCTTTTCCGGAAAGACCAATTCCCTTGCCACCGTGCTGCCCTATGAGAGAGACGATCCTTGTGTTGATATTACCCACTAAAACCATACGTGCAATCTCAAGTGTATCATCATCAGTGATCCGAAGCCCACCAACAAATTCAGGCACTTTGCCCATACGCTGCATCTTTTCATTTATCTCAGGGCCACCCCCGTGCACGATAACAGGATGTATACCAACAAAACGTAGAAGAACAATATCCTGAATGATCTCATCCATGATCTTTGGGTCAATCATTGCATGGCCCCCTACTTTTATTACCATAATAGAATCATGGAATTCCCTGATATATGGCAGGGCTTCGATCAATACATTTTCCCTTTTAAGAGTCATAGGTCTATATTTTAGCATATTAGTGTTTAAACTTTTGTATTAAACATCGGTGTAAACTCAAAGTTCAATACCACCGTACAATAAATATCAACAATATAACAATAACAAAACAGAATAAAAAAAAAAGTCGACCCACCCTTTATAATGGGTCTTTTTATTACAATATAAATCTCAAAGTTTGTCTAGTTTTTCAATGCCCACTTTCTTCACATGTGGCTTGCTGATCTTTTCAGGCATCCATGCAGGCTTATTTTTGGGTGCATTAACAGTCTCTTTCCATCCCTTAAAAACATGAACCTTCTTGGTTCCACGTTCTCTAAGCATGATGGTTGTAGGTTTTGCTTTTGAAGCTTTTTCCCTATTTGCAACCTTAAGAGCTGCCTGCCTTGGCTGTTTTCCGGTGAATACACCGTGTTCATTCCCTTCTTTGTCTCTTAATACAAAATTTCTTGTTTCAGACATAACGTCACCTCGCAACCGGTATTTACTACTGTTACTCTTATTTCAGCACATAAAGTATATATATGTTTTCTTTTAATGTTGCCTTTTGATTCTGTTTTATCACGATTTTTAACAATTTCCATACTACATTGTAAATTAACTTTATATTTTATATAGTGTTTCAGGCACCTTGTTTATAATAAAACCCAGTTTTAAATAAATTTTTAATAATATATGTTTTATAACTAGTATGGTGCGAGTAAATTCTATCAAACAAAAAATTATCTCGTCACGTCTTCAATTCATATCATAACATTTACATGCAATGAATCCGTTTGCAATTGATACTTGAATTAAAGTTATATAACACATAAATTATTCAATGACCATACCGTATTTTGAGGTTATACAAATGGAACTTCCAGTCATACAATTACCGGATGTGCAGGCAAATAAACCTAAAATTCCAATAAATCTGACACGCGTTGGTGTCACGGATGTCAAAAAACTTGTTGAGATCAAACGACAGGACAAGCGTCCTATCGTACTTATCTCAACATTTGACATTTTCGTGGACTTACCATCTGACCGAAAAGGCGCAAATCTATCCCGTAACTTTGAAGCGATAGATGAAGTGCTCGAAAGAGCAGTAAACCTACCTGTCTATGAGATAGAACAATTATGCAGCGATGTTGCACGGAGTTTATTGGACCGTCATGAGTATGCAACACAAGCAGAAGTCTTTATGAGAAGTGAATATGTTGTCAAGAGAGAATCACCTGCAACGAAAATGGAATGTCAGGAAGTTGTCGACATCTTTGCCGAATCCACAGCCATACGAGGGGATAATGATTCCATCGCAGTCAAGAAACTTATAGGTGCTGAAGTCATGGGAATGACTGCATGTCCATGTGCACAGGAAATTATGCGAGAGAAAGCACAAAATGAACTGCTTGCCCTTGGAATTGATGAGAAGACCGTTGCAACGTTCTTGCATAAAGTTCCTATGGCGACCCATAACCAGAGGGGACGGGGAATTATATCGATCGATGTCGAAGGTGATATTGATGTCTCAATTGAGATGATTATAGAAATTATCGAGAACTCCATGAGTTCAAGTATCTTTGAACTATTAAAGCGGTCAGATGAAGCAGTTGTTGTTGAAAGAGCACACATGAACCCTAAATTTGTTGAAGACTGTGTACGTACAATGGCGAAAAATATTGTCCAGAAATTTACGTATCTACCTGATGATGCAATTATCACTATCAAACAGATAAACGAAGAGAGCATCCACCGCCATAATGCCTTTGCAGAACGTATTGCCCCAATTGGCGATCTGCGAACCGAAATTAATCAGGGCTAACGATGGAAAAGTTTTAATCTAAATAGGTTGAACCAGAGTATATTCATTATTAATTATAGATTATAGAGGTGAAAATATGTGCAGTGTTGGAGATGCATTCGAAGTAAATGTAGAAGGAAAGTTACCTGTAAAAGAATACAGTTGTAATGATTGTAATAGTAAGTTCAAAGGAATCGGCAAAAATGTTATGTGCCCTTCCTGTCAATCAAAAGATGTGATAGATATTACCAAATAAATAATATTGCCGTTGATTTAACAGTTCATTTTAAAATGAAAGATTTAATTTTAGATAAGAACATTTCACTTGATGATAGTGAAATGCTTCTTCTGCGCGGCAAGACCGGCACAGTTGCAATTGTAAAAGTCGGACCTTGCAGTCAATTTTTTTTAGAGACTGAAGATGAAGAGATAGTGCTCGGACTCGAGCCAAAAGACCTGATCGTTGCCTCCGCTTTTTCAGTCGGGGAATTGTATGAGAATGGCCTTAAGTGCGTATTATATATGGTTCGTGAACTCAAGTCACCATTAATAGTTCTTCCAAAGAACCATAAAGCATCAGCAAGGTTGCCGATTGTGGTATCTGCCGGAGAAAGAACTGTGCTCAGTTGTAACATAACACCCGGGACACATCCAAACCAGGATGTCCTTTGCGGATCAGATGAGTTCAATGGCCTTGAAGCAACAGGCACATCCACCGGAGTTGGATTGAAAAATATTCCGCAGTGTGAGATTACAAGGGTTAAATTTAAAATCTGACCACACATTTTTTGTACTATATTATTTATGGATAATGCGTATATGTATAATGGTATAATTTTATATTGTACATAATAAAATGAATTTGAGGTGATAATTGTGGACGACTCCGAAATCATTGAAACCTATGACATAAACGGAACAATTATTGGGATTGGAACCCGTGTGAAATACATCAACACAGACACAATTGGTGTTGTTACTGATATCCAGAAGGATTCAGATGGAGATTGGGTATTGGTTGACACGACCGACCTGTACTATAATGTAAAAGCACTCGAAGTAACGGATGCAGTGATGAAGGCAGAGGTTGGAGATCACAAAGCCACAACAGATGATGCGGCATATTATCTAAAAAAGCGGGACGAAGCCATGGGAGCACAAAAGATAGAGGACGCCACCCAGGCAACCGGTGGTGGCTAATTACTACCAACATCAGTTCCCGTTTTTTTTTGATTTTTTAGAATGTAATTCAGATAAATCCACTTTTTTCAAGTAGCGTTAGCGAGCGTATCCATTCACCTTTAGGTTCGCGCGACGTACCAACAACCAACCGTTTCATGTCCCCTACCTGCTCGACCACACCCTGTGCCTCAATGACCTCACCAACAAGTGCCTGACCTGCATATGTGTGAGTATATGAGAGCACATGATCGATCTCTTCATGGTCAACCTTGTACACCGAAGGGCTATCAAAAGCAAAGTCAGCATTCGTAACTGTTGCTTCTATCTTCAATGTTCCGATATCCTTGCCGCGCTGAATTGAGTCTTGCTCCTTTATCTGATCCCAGTCACGCACGAACAATAGATCGAAATATGTACCATCCACCATACCTCGATTACCTTTTCGCTTCTCATGCAGTATGAATTCATCAAAAGATATCTCAGGTATCCGTTTGGCATAGATACGCTGCCACATTGCATCATCAATATCTTCAATGATGCCTGAGTTTGAATTTAACTTTGCAGATGCAATAGCATCACGCGCAATGAACCAATCCTTCCCATAAACCACAAAATCAATATCAGATGTCTCATTTTGTAATCCGGGTAACAAGGAACCTGTAACACCCATCTTTGATAGCGGGATACCTGCATCCTGCAAGGTCTTTACAATCACAGCGACCCTGTGGTCAGTTTCAATAAGTCGTGGGATGCAATCGTTTGGATGCAGAATATGTTTTATCTCACTTTCTGGGACCACATGGACATCCTGGACCCACTCAGGTCTATTTTCGCGCATAAATTCAAATGCCACATCAAAATCATATTTCTTGTAGCGAATACCATCCAGTTCCCGTTCACCATTCTCGTCCGGCACGTACCTGAATGTCGATCTTATACCACCAGGATGGAAATAATCCGCCACTGCAAAGATCCAGTCGTCCTTCGTGATAATAAAATCCCTGAGTCTCGTTTTTATCATGGTCTTCAATCCAATATGTATCCAATATTTATCCAATATGTATCCA
>JAHYJJ010000044.1:0-10591 GCA_019429165.1 Methanosarcinaceae archaeon
AAGAAAATGCTCACTTCGTTCGCACTAACTTGGACTATATAATTTCATAAATTATATACTACGAGAAAACGCTTACTTCGTTCGTGTTAACTCGAACTATATGTTTATAAAACATATACAATTAAAAAAAGTGGGAGAGGATAAGAAAATGCCCCTCAAATATTTCTACTTAAATTATTATTCCCTCTTTCGCCCAAAAAGAAACATTGATCCAAGTATTACCGTAAAAGACAAAAAGGCTGAGAAGAATTCTCACCTTATTACTGTTTCATGATGAAATCAATGAAATCTGCACCAAGTCTGGTCTCTCGTGCCATTTTATCAGCAATATCTTTTTCTGAAAGTCCTTCTGCCCTGAAATCTTTTATGCGGTCAAAAACATTTTTTGAAACTTCAGAATATTCATTGATGTCCTTCCTGTGACCCCATACATCGCCTTCTAACAGGTCAATTCCCTGCATTGAGAGGTACATCTTAGCAGAGCCTGAAATGGTTCTCTTGTATGAACTTGGAATATGAAGTGCTTTTACATTTGGGCATTTGATGACCAATGAAAAAATATCCTTGTTGGATGGTCTAAATGCAAGATGTACGATTTCCTCTTCGTTGCCTAACGTCTCGATTTCGTCCTTTGAACTTACAACTCTTATTTTCATTATTAATACCTCTATATTTCTAATTTATATTAAAAAATAATATAATATTGTACAACTAATTTTACAAACTGGGCACCTTTGTGTATATACACAATACTATATAAAGATTATTCACCGATTGTATAAAGTGCTATCTGCAAATATAATTATTTAGATATTAAAAAGGAAAAGATACTAACATTTATATAAAATTGAATGCAATGATGTTAATGTGTCTATAGAGTTCCATAATAAATTAATTAATAATCCAAAACTTAGATTAATTTATTTAATCTCTGCATTGATTATTATTTATTTTGCAAGCTGGCTTCCTGATTTTGAAAATGTGCTAGGAATAGAGGGCGCAAGAATCAGTTCTGTCGCAGCATTCGGCCCTCTAAATGGCATGCTACTTGGGCCATATTGGGGCGCAGCAATTTCATTTTTTGGTATAATGGCACATTTTTTCCAAAGAGAATTCGCAAATGTTAACACATTTTCAATGCTAACACCAATATTTGTAATGATCTCATCCATCGTTGCAGGTTTGATAGTTGTAAAGAAAGAAAAAATTGCACTTATAATATATTCTTCTTTGATACTTTTATGGTATGTATTTGATGCCGGACGAGAAGCTTACTATTACCCATGGTTCCATATTACAATACTGGTACTATTTGTTGTATTTCACACAAAATACAAAAATAAAACCTCGAATGTAGGAGCGCATACTCTGGTATTATTGTTCCTGACATCCCTTGTAGCAATACTTTCTGACCATATGGCAGGAAGTATTTCAGCTTTGATCCTATTTGACCTTCCTGCAGAAATCTTTGAATCCGTTGTTCTTATATATCCTGTTGAGCGCACAATACTAGCAATTGCTGCTGCATTGGTCATGTTTATGCTAACTGCAGCACTTCAAAATATATTGGCGGCATCAGATGAAATTGATGATACAATCGAAAATATTAAAATGAACATTATGTTAGATTATGTAAAAAACGATGTGAAACCCATACTTAAAAAGCAAAAAAAGAATGAATGAATTTTTAAATGCATATCATAAGATGCTGCTTCGATCAGATTGTTCTGATATCTGGCCCATAATCTTGAAAATTGATTCTGAAAAAGGATGATTCGGTTCATTCAGTGCTAATATATCCGCATCAGTTTTTAACTGAACATCGCACATGCATGGAATTGATGCAAGAACAGGTACTCCAAATTGAGTATTGGATATTGGATTTAAGAAATGTGTTTCATGGCACATATTCTCAACGACGCCACAATTTTTACCCAACAATTTATACACACCATTGATGATTTGACCTGTTCCAATAATGCACATTTTATTGGGTTTAATAATTACAAGCACGTAATCTGCAGTTGCCACTGCATTTATTGATGAAAAGTCAACACCCGGACCAGTATCAAATATTATGACGTCCATGCCGGCATTTATTAGATCTTTTTTTGCATCCATTATTACCTGCAGAGCCTTTGCTTGCCACTTCCGATCCTTGCTGGAAATGTCTCGAATTGCAATTATATTAGGATCTGAAAGACCTACGTATAACTTTCCACTCACCCCAATTCCATCAGAAACGTCATGTATCACATCTGTAATATTGCATTTGCCAAAAAGAAAATCATTTACCCATTTATTAGATCGAGTATTGAATATAGAAGAAAGAGATGGTGCCTTTGAATCCAGATCTATAAGACATACATTCTTGCCTGATGCAGCATAAGCTCCTGCCAGATTTAGAGCAATGCTTGTTTTACCAGTCCCGCCTTTGCAAGAATGTACGGCTATTGTTATGACCATTTTACCTCAATATATATTACAACAAACTATACGAACATAATAATATTCAATACATATATATATATATATTCAACAATTGAATCTGATTAAATATCAAATTGATTTGATTTAAACTTTTTATTTACTAATCTCTGATATATTATTAATGCGGAAATAAACTTTTCTGCCTTCCCTGAATTTATCAACATGCCCCATCCGGACCAATTGATTAAGATAGTTACTTTCCACTGCACGCTCTTTATTAGTTACATTTGATACTTCTTCAGCAGTGGCTTTCTGAAGTTCGAAAAGAGTGGATGCACTCGTACGTAGATGGTCAGGAAGTGACAATAGCGTCATAACATCAAGCGATTCTAATATACCACCATCAATGATATTCCTTGGTGTTCGCTCTTGTAAAAGACAATCTAATTTGTCTTCTATCTGTTGCAGTTTTTCATACAATATTTCAAGGTCCATGGATTAAAACAACATTTCCTTAATATGTGACGTTAATTGTAAACTGTGCATCACATATTCTGTATTACACATATACTATTAACTTTATATAAAAGGATTTCAGTTTAAAATTTGTGATGTGTCCCCCAATATTATACCCAAAATCCTTGAATACTGACAGATGCAAAAAGGTTATATAACACCTAAATGTACATCTGTAGTGCACTGGTACAAATGTGCAAAGGGGATGAAACGTGACTATATAGTTGATACGGAAAATAAAAAGGTTATGTTGAAAAATGAGTGACGATGTACTAAAAAATGCACTTGCTGATCTGAAGATGTATGCAAATGTGGAATCTTCCGCCATAATATCAAACGACGGCATTCTTGTCACATCGGACATGGACCCAAAGTTTTATCCAGAAAGTTTTGCAGCTATGGCTTCAGTTATGCATAAAACTGCATCGATTACAATGCAAACGATAGGTAATCATTCAATCAATAAATTGATCGTTGAAAACCGCGATGGCTCAAAAATGATAACTGTATGCGCAGGCTCAAAAGTTATGATCACCGCAATGGTAAATTCTGATGATAATGCGGACTTAAATCTAGTGGAAATTAATAAAGCAGCTGCAACAGTGAAATCATATTTTGATTGAAATTATTCCATCATCCCGTCAATACTGCCGGCATACAGCCCTATACCTTTTTCGACATATAGATACCATCGCGAGTATAACCAAATCTACGATAGTATTCCCTGACCCCTATCCCACTTATAATGGATAGTTTCAAATACCCATTTTCACGCGCGAGTTCTTCTGCATATGCAAGAAGTTCTGCACCATAACCACGATGCTGCCAATCCATTTCTTTCGCATCCACTCCAACAGGCACCATCGACCCATATACATGCAATTCCCTGACAATTGCAGCACCTTCAAGTTCATTTCTGTGCGGTGAGCCAGGAAAACGCAGGCGCAAGAACCCGATCAGAATATCCTGCCCCACATCCTCAAATGAGATGAAATGTTCAACTCCACCGCATGAATTGTATGACTCAACCGTAAGTTCAATGTCATCCAGATTCGGTTCAGTTCCTTTCAATATGTTATGACCTACTTCACGACAGCGAATACAACGGCATTGCCCACCCCGTTTATGCAACCTGCTTTCTGCGAGCTGGCGTATGTTACTTTTTGTGACACCACAGAATATCTGTTGTGCCGGAATGTCACGCTGGATACGCTGCAGCCGAACCCATTTCGGCAATATTGATTTTATATCTGCAATAAGGTCAATGGTCTCTTCAATATCATGCGCCTTGTACTCACCGCGCTCCCACATATCATAGAGGCGCGTACCCTCAGTAACAAGTGTAGGATATATCTTCAAATAATCCGGCATAAATTGCGGATCCGTAAATAGTTTCTTAAAACCTCTCAGATCCCGCGCGGCATCCACCCCAGGCAGTTGCGGCATCATATGGAATCCCACTTTCAAACCACTATCACGGAGAACACGGTTTGCCTCTACAGTGTCACTAACTGTGTGTCCCCGCTCGATCCGTGAAAGTACAAAATCATAGACACTCTGCACACCGATCTCAACCTTTGTAGCACCAAGAGCCAGCATCCTGTCAACATGCTCCTTTCTTGCCCAGTCCGGACGTGTTTCAAATGTAATACCGATGTTCCTTACCAAAGCCGTTTCATTGGCTTCCTGTGTATCCTCGACAGTCACATACGGATATTCCATGCCGATGTTATTGACATTACTGCGCCAATCAGTATCGTAAAAATCATTCATCGCTTCGATACATCGTTTTGTGAACCATTCCTGATAATCTATCGAACGCGCCGAGAATGTACCCCCCATTACAATAAGTTCAACCTTGTCAATCTCGTGCCCGATCGTTTTCAACTGCGTAAGACGTGATGTTACCTGCCTGTACGGGTCATACTCATTCTGGATCGCACGCATGGTTGCAGGCTCGCGTCCCATATAACTCTGGGGCGATGCAAAAGACGAATCCGGCCCACCCGGACACGGTACACAGACACCATGCGGACAAGGAGCGGGCGAGGTCATTACAGCGACTACCGCAACACCGGAAATTGTACGCACAGGTTTTCGGCGAAGAATATCCTTTACAAGCCCCTTTTCTTCATCATTTCCCACCATGATGATATCTGCATTCTTAGGCAGGGTGGATAATTTATAGCGACCGCTTATCTTCTTTTTCTGGATACTCAATTGCAGTTCATCTGTGACAGTACCATCAAGCACCATATCAAGCAGTTTTCTGCAGGCTGATTCGAAATCATCTGTGTTCGCTGTTGTCATTTATGGTACACACCAATTTCAAAAATTCGCAACCATTGCTTCAAGCTGTATCCTGTCATTCGAAGCATCCAGCATACGAAGATCTGCCTCTGCGATATTGTTGACATACTTTGCAATATCAGTATCCTTTTCATTGGATGTAACCACAATGTCATGCAACTGCCCCAGTATCTCTGAACCTGATAGACCATCCTCTATCAACAATTTATCGATAACCTTTCTGGCTGCTATTATGTCACCTGCAAGCGCGGATTCGAAAAGTCTGGTTATGTCTTCAGGTATTTCACTAAGGACAGTCTCATAGATAAGTTGCTGTGAGATCTCATTATCCCCGGATCGTAGTGACATTGATGCGATCTGCATTGTTAGAAGTGCTTTAGCCAAATTGCCTTTTGAATGATATGCAATAGCATCCAATGCATCATCTGATACCGTGAGTTCCTCCTGGGCTGCTATGGAATTCACATATTCAATGAGTTTGGCATCAGAAACATAAGTGAAAAATAATTGCAACCCTCTTGAACGAAGAGGTGGTATCAATCTTGACGGTTGTGTAGTTGACAGAATGAACCTGCATGTGGCAGTGTATTTTTCCATTATGCGCCTCAGTGCATGCTGGGCATCTGAATTAAGGGATTCGGCATTGTCAATGAAAATAACTTTGTAATCCGCATCCAAAGATCCCATGCCTGCATACTCGTTTATTATCTCCTTAAAAATGGAAATTACGCTTTTGTTAATTTTTTTCGGATCGTCAGTCCCTATGATGCGGATGAAACGCTTATCACGCACAAGATACTGTTTACCCTGATCGAAAAAATCAGATGCATTGAAATAAGTAAAATTGCGCTCATACTCTTCACCATATATCTCATGCGCCAATGCAAAAGCAACAGACGCTTTTCCTGAATTTATAGGTCCATGGAATACAAGATGTGGAAGGTTGTTTGACCGGATAAGTTGGCGGATGGTAGTGACTGACTGTTCATTCCCTATAATATCATCAAGGGTATGTGGACGATATTTTACAGTCCAAACGTCTTTTTTTATCTTCACCAATGCACCCGCCTGTATCTTGTATTGTACCGTATACTATTGTACGGTATTATTGTTCTGATTTTTGCAATAATTCCTTTATCACGATCCCGTAAACAGGTCTTGCGACCAATACACCTATCATCACACCAACGATAGTGGTTATTGCGAACCCTTTGAGAGCACCAAATCCCATCACAACAAGAGGTGACATTGCGATCGTGGTTGTTGCCGCAGCAGCAAAAATGATAGCGAATGCTTTTGTTATCCTTTCAAGATATATCTTTGTTGAAGGCAGTTTTCCCTCATAAAGAACTTCATCCGTGATGATCACAAGATGGTCAATACCAGTTCCTATCACTGCAATTATACCTGCAATACTTGCAAGGTCAAGTTGCCAGCCCACTGCACCCGCAAATCCAAGGATCATAAAAACTTCACTGACGGAAGTTGCTACCATCGGAATCAATATTTCTTTTTGATGATACCTGCGGAACACAACAAAAGCGACTGCAAGCAGCGAAAGAAGACCTGCTATTACAGATTGGGTCTTGAACTGCTTACCAAGTCCCGCATCAACGTGGCCTGACCCTACAAGTTCCACATTCACAGGAAGCGCACCTGCTCGAAGGTGTATCTGTAATTGTTCAGCCTGAATCTTGCTTTCCTCGTCCCCGCCTGTTGAAGATTCCCATGCGTATATAGGGATTTCTTTTATCCTTGCGGCCGCAGATGGGCTCAATGGAGCACTGTAAACCACATTCTCATCAAGGTACATGTCTAACCAGTGTGCTTCGGGATTATCGGATGCACCTGTTTCTATAGCGACCCTCTGGAATGCGAGTGCACCCGTTTTAGTCAGTCTGAATGGTGTATTCCACTGACCATCATGGAATCCCGGAACTCCAACACTTTCAATATCGTCACCATAAAGGACATGTACGCTGTCATTACCCGTTGTCTGTATACGAATCTCAAATTTACCGGGTTTTTCCGCAATATCCTTTGCAGTAGCAAGATCGATACCTGCGAAGTCAATCAAGATATAATCCTCGCCAACTGTACGAACCGGTATGTCTTTCAGTCCGAGTGAATTTAATTTATCACTAAGGATATTTTTGGTCATATCCCGAGTCTCTGTTGTAACACCTTCACGGTATTTCATTGTCCCATCTGTGTTCTTTACGATAGAACCACCAACAGTTGCCATAAGATCCTGCAGTTCCTGCTCAGATACGGCAGTCCTTATCTCATATTGTACGCCATCCACGTAAGCAATAGGCACTACCTCAGTGCTGAGTGAATTTGATAAAAATGCAACTATAAGCGACTCTTTAGTAGAGTACAGTGTGACTTCGGTCTTGTTGTCCTTGCGATTGATAGTTGCCTGACCAAGCCCGAGCAAGTCCATCTGTGATTGTGTGAATAAATTATCTGTTGTGAACGTAACATAAGCCTGACCATTGGTAGCACCATCATCCGGAATGCCTACATCCGTAATTTCTATGGACTTTCCAATTGTAGATTCTATCATTTGTTTAACGATCATTCCTGGATCAGCATCAACCTGTGCGACAGCACCCTGAAGTTTGATCTGAAGCCAGGAACCTCCTTCAAGATCAAGACCATAATTTAGATTGGTCGTGAAACCTTCATCTGCAGCATACCATGGATGGATCGCAACCAATGCTGCAAGAAGTACCAGTATGAATAATCGAACACGTATGTTTTTGAAAATACTTTGATCCTCTTTATCCTTTACTTCATCTCCCCTCATGATCTTCGCCTCCTTGGTGATGTTCGCTCAACATGCCAGCGAAGGATTCCCGTATTCAGCAACCATGTGTTCATAATATCGGCTGCCAGTCCAAAGATGAGAACAATTGAGATGTCCGAAAGCATGGACATCTGTGGGAGTGATGAAGAGATGAGATATGAATAAGTGGATACAACATACATCACTACAAGTGCTGCGAGTGTGGTCGTTGTCATTGTGATACCAGTGTGCATTGCCCGTGATATCTTTTCCTCGACCGTACCACGTCGTTTGAGTACGCGTGTTGTAAGGAGAATGTCACTGTCTACAGAATAACCGATAAGCATTAAGAGTGCAGCAACAGTTCCAAGTGATAACTCGATCCCTGCAATGTTCATGAATGCGGCTGCGATCATTATATCCGAAAATGCAGATGCCACTACCGCCAATGATGGAACAGCCGTCCTGAATATCAAGAAAACAACTGCTGCCATTCCCAAAAATGATAATATTACGGCTTTTACTGCCTGTAGTTGAAGAGTAGTGCCATATACTGCACCGATCTGTTTGATCTCTACATCTGAATAACTGGCTGTGATGTCATCTTCAAGTGCTCGCTGCACTTTGCCATCCATTGGACCAAATTGCATGACAACTCTCTCGCCTGCCGATCTGGCATCGATTATAGGATATTCTGAATATTTGGCTTCAATGGAAAGAGCGGAATCACTTGTTGTGACTGCGATCATGGTACCGCCTTTAAATTCCATTCCAAGTTTAACAGGCGCACCTGTACTTGTAAACGTAAATGCCAATACCAATATAGATAACACAAAGACCGCAATTGGAATTGTCAACAATTGACGGTTATCGTGCTTTTTTACAAATGAATCCAATGATTCCGTTAGACTAAATGTCATATTTTTGTGCTCCAATTCACACTCTGTGCCATATCGCCCGATTCCCGAAAGATATGATGTTTTCCTTAATGTGATAATTACTTCCACATACAATACACATATATATACCACTTACTGTTTATTGAAATTGATGACTGATATACAGACAGACAGACCATCCATAGATGACTATTTTCTAGAGATCGCATCTGTTGTTGCGAAACGCGCCACATGCCTGCGAAATACAGTCGGGGCTGTAATCGTAAGAGACAAACGAATCCTGTCCACAGGATACAACGGTGCCCCCCGAAACCTTGAACATTGTCTTGATATCGGCTGCATAAGAGATCAGGAAAATATTGCATCCGGAACCCGTCATGAAAAATGCCGTGCTGTTCATGCGGAACAAAACGCGATCATACAGGCGGCACTTCACGGCGTGGGCACTGAAGGCGCAACAATCTACTGTACACACCAACCATGTATCCTGTGTACAAAAATGATAATAAATGCACATATCGAGAAGGTGGTTTATACCACATCATATCCTGATGCCGATTCCATCAAGTTTTTCAAAGAGGCGGGTGTTGAAGTGGTAAATATTCCGCAAAAGGTGCAACCACAAAAGATACAAATGTCGGTATAACCGAAACCAGTATCCATATACTCATTTTTAAAACCGATGCATCAACCCGCCGCAGGCGGCATATTCCAATCATCATCAATGATTTATAAATTTATATAGTTGAGGAATACTCGTTTTTTAATTGCCATTTTTTTAGTTTTCATTTTTAAAAAATGTTTTATTTATTGAGTAAATATGATTCCAATATTGCCTGCTACAAAGATACGCACAATCAATTTTTGAAAATTCGCAATTATTATAATTTATTGGTTATGAAACGTGCCGCCTAGCGACGGTCATGACGTTTCTTAATTCAACTAAACAATCACAAACATCGCAGCCCTTTTCTAATAACATCCTCGTCATCAGGACGGTAAGTTTCCTTTATAGTGACACCATAATCCACATACATCTCAAGCCCCCTGATGATCACGACCGGATTGCCGCCATTTCCCTCACCCATCAGAAGATTTGCAGTACCTGCGATCTCATCGGCTACCCCTTCTTTAGTTACTTCCAGCACTCTGTCAAATAGGTCTTTTTCGCCGCACCAGTCCTTTATCGGTGCGATATTGGATAGACCGATTGCCACGCCTGTCTGCCCGATCTTAAAGGCGCGACCGTTCGTATCTGTGATTATCACGCTGACACGTTTTGAAGTGAGTTTGCGTATCCCTTCAACGATTTTTTTTGCACTCGCATCTGGGTCTTTAGGTAACTCCAGAAGAAACCCCTTCTCTACATTTGAATTATCAATGCCTGCTTTTATGCACACGTGCCCGTTGAGTGTTTCAACAAGCAGTATAGGAGACTCAACCAGACATTCTTTGCTTTTGTCAAGAACTGCCTGAATGAAACGCGGATCTTCACCATTCTTGCGTGCAATTTCCAGAGCACGTTGCGTGGGAACTATACCATCAAGTACGAATGTTCGACCTTCGGATTTGGACACGATCGTTGATGCAATCACAACAATATCGTTATCCTGTATTTCCGTGTCCTCACATATTAGTGCTGCAA
>JAHYJJ010000228.1:0-1545 GCA_019429165.1 Methanosarcinaceae archaeon
ATAACGATGGTAACAATTATAACGATAATGGCAACGGAAATCACGACGAGAATACCGAAAAAGTATTGATCCTGCCACTTAACGCAGATTCGAAGAAGATAACGCAGACACTCTCAAACGATACTGCGCTTAGGATACTCGAACTCCTTGCACAGCAGCCAATGTCTGCAACCGCGATAGCAGATGAAATGGGAGTTGCTCTGACAACAATCAAGTATAATCTGGATGCCCTTATTGAATCCGATCTCATAAAGGTCAACAAGACCAGATGGAGTAAAAAAGGGAGAGAGATCAAGATATATGAGCCGGTTCAGAAATTGATAGTCGTAATGCCAGGCGGCGGTAAATCAGATAAGGCATCTATAATCAGCATGCTGCAAAAGTATCTGAGTATGATCGGTGCGGCTGTTTTTGCATCCTTTGGTATCGAATACCTGTCAAAACTTACAGGTGCCGGCACGAATATTCAGGCAGTTTCAGATATGGCTGAATCCGCCGGAATGGTTGATGAAATGTCAGTTGCGCAGGAGGCTGAGGAACTTGCAGTGATGCAATTAAATGATTCACTCTACGAAAGTGCACCTGTTGCAGAGGCGCTGATGAATGATACTGCACGAATTATTGGAAATACGTCTATGGAAGCTGCACCAATGCTGACTGATTCTTCTGCTGAAATGGAAATTGCTGCAAAAGGCATGGAACCCATTGCAACCGTAGCGACAGAAGCAATAAATCAGGGTCTTGCATCTCATATAGGATTGTGGTTCTTTTTAGGGTGTATGTTCGTGATCTTTATCTTATTGATAAGGGAACTGTATTATAGAAAAAAATCAATATGATATTATTATATAATGAAGGAAATCACATGAGAGTTGCATTAAAACTTGCATATATCGGAACTAATTACCACGGTTCCCAGGTCCAGCCAAATAATCCTACCATTGAAGGCAAGATGTTTGAAGCCCTGAAGGAACTTGGTATCATAGATACTCCAAAAAAGGCAAACTTTAAAAGTGCTGGGCGGACAGATGCCGGAGTTCATGCACTCGGTCAGGTTGTTGCATTTGATACTGACAAACCCGAACTTGCGATTCCGCGTGTAATCAATTCAAAACTTCCAAACTCGATATGGGTATGGGCGCATGCACACGTTTCTGATGATTTCAATCCAATATACCATGCTGTGAGCCGCAGTTATAGATACATTATGAGTGGGGAGCTATGTGACATCTCAAAGATAAGGTCTGCATCAAAATTACTTATAGGTACACACGATTTTGCAAATTTCTGTACAACCAATGGTGATAAAAGTACATTGCGTAATGTAATGCGCATTGATGTCAGGGTCAGTGGGGCGTTAACAAAAATAGACGTTCAGGCTAACAGTTTCCTGTGGAACATGGTTCGCAAGGTAGTCACTGCACTGATGATGGTCGGAAGCGGAGTTCGCGATATCGAATGGCTGGAACAGATGCTCGATCCCGAATCCTATGAAGAGGGCATAGAACCGGCAGCAGCATACGGATTGACATTAACAAAAGTAGA
>JAHYJJ010000229.1:0-1522 GCA_019429165.1 Methanosarcinaceae archaeon
CCACATATAACCAGCGAACTTGTGTAAAGGATGAAAGAAGGGGTGTGTTTTTCTCTCGACCTTAAAATTCGAATTCGAAATTAAGGAGAGTGAAATAATGAATGAAAACACATTGTATATTGGAATTGATGTATCGAAAGACAAACATGACATCTGTATAAAAAACAACAACGGGAATGTGGTCAAGCAATTTCAGATCAGAAACAATAAAAGAGATCTAGACAAACTTTACACAACAGTGAACAAATTAAAATCCGACAGTGGAGATGATATTTTATTTTTTGGCATGGAAGCAACTGGAATCTATTCGTTACCATTGTATTCTGCCCTCAAGCGTGATGGATATCTCGTAAAACTGTACAATCCGATTCAAACACATGGTTATCGGAAAATGGAGATTCGTAAGACTAAGACAGATTTGATAGATGCAGCTATTATTGCTGATATGCTGCGTTATCAAGAACCTCCTGTCGCAACTGCAATTGATAATTTGAAGCTATATCAATTAAGGGAATTATGCAGAGTGCGTCAGCGAAATGTTGAGAAACGGACCAAGTGTAAAATTCAGCTTGTTCGTGATCTCGATACGGTTTGGCCTGGATATCAGTTAATGATAAAATCCGTTTATGGGAAAACATCGATATCACTATTAAAGGAATATTCAACACCATCAAAAGTAGCTGCAGAATCGCTTGAAGAGATTTATGTAAAAATTAAGAAATATTCTCGATCTCAAATGTCAAAGACACGTGTTGAAGAGTTGCATAAACATGCAGAAAACACATTGCAGGTGCCTGAAATTGAATCAATTATAAGTATTGAAATAAAAACACTTATTTTAGAAATGGAATTATATGATGGACAAATCAAGGAATTTGATAATCTGATTGAAGAATTAATGAAGCCAATTGGTTCAAAGATTACAACTATTCCGGGTATTGGCAATATTTTAGGAGCGACTATACTTGGTGAAATAGGTGATATAGATAAATTCAGTAGTGCCAAAAAATTGGTTGCTTTTGCTGGTCTTGATCCGATTACAAACCAGTCTGGAAAGTTTGAAAATAAAACTGGACATATTTCGAAGAGGGGTTCACCTCAACTTCGGAGTGCTTTGTTTATGGCAGCAAATGTGGCAAGAATGAATGATGGAAATTTCAGGAATTATTACGATGATAAAATAGAGAGGGGAAAACATTATTATTCGGCAGTGAATGCCACGGCGGCTAAATTACTGAGAATTGTGTACTGGGTGCTAAAGAACGATAAAGAATATAAAGTCAAACAAGTCTGAATAATGAAAACGGGGGCTGCCAAACATGGTTTTAGTAGCGGAAGCTATCGTTTTTAATGTATTTTGATATTTAGTGTGAGAAGTAAGTTCTCAGTTAATAGTTCGTGTAAATGGCCAATCCTTTGATTTAGTTAGCAGTGGAGCGGAAGACACCCTTGCGGGTGTCTGGGAGCGGAACGCTTCAGCTCAGCGCGTAGCGTACTAATTATATGGCCCGAATTAATGTAG
>JAHYJJ010000230.1:0-1520 GCA_019429165.1 Methanosarcinaceae archaeon
TTAACTTGGACTACATAATCTTATAGATTATATACAACGAGAAAATCCTCGCTATGCTCGGATTTACTCGCACTATATATTTCTAAAATATATACTATGAACTAAATCGTTAGCAAAACATTTATTAAAACTTATAGAATGTGCAGACATCGATTAAAAATTCGATGTGTGTGCAGGGCAATGCGCGCTATGCGCGTGAGATGAATCGTTTTTATAATGAACATATTAAACAAACGGTAAAAGAACGATACACCATCTAAAAGAAAACAAGGGAATTATATCATTTGCGCAGCCATACAAATACACTTTTTTGCGGTTTTTGTATTTGACTGGTAACTAAAAATATTTCTACCTACAAACCCAATGACTCAACATGAATACTAAAGTTTCCATTGTTCGCTGTCCTGACTACTCGCAGGCAAAGGATGCGATCATTGAGTCACTCGAACTTATCGGTGGACTTGAAAATATTATCAAAAAAGGCGACCGTGTTCTTCTCAAAGCCAATATACTTGCAGCACGTCCGCCGGAAGATGCTGTCACCACACATCCTGCAGTTATCACGGCAATGTGTGAACTGGTATCCGACATCGGCGGGATTCCCATTGTTGGAGACGGTTCCGGCATCACACACCCGGGTGCTACTGCCGAAGCACTGACGATTTCCGGTATCGAGGATGCTGCACAAAAATGTGGTGCAGAAATTGTTAATTTTGAAACTGCGGGTTTTGTTGAGGTCGATGTACCGGATGCAAAACAGTTTCCACGCCTGTATATCGCAAAACCGATCCTTGAAGCCGATGTTATAATCTCGCTACCAAAACTCAAGACACACGAACTTACGTACTACACCGGAGCGGTCAAGAACTTCTTTGGTGCTGTGCCCTTAAAGACACGAAAACAGACACATCTTCTTGCAAAACGTGACCTGTTCGGGGACGCTGTTGTTGATATATATTCAATCGTCAAACCTCATCTTGCAGTCATGGACGGCATTGTAGGAATGGAAGGCAACGGTCCGGCACATGGTATGCCCATCAACTCTGGAATTGTCATGGCAAGTTATGATTGTGTTGCACTGGATATGGTAGCAGCCGAACTAATTGGATTCGACCCTATGCTGATCCCAACAAACCGCGCCGCTCTTAAACGAAATATCGGCACAGGACAACCAGAAGTTGTCGGAACACCACTCGATGATGTGAAGATCAAGTTCAAAGAATCGGCTAGCGGCATAACGACAATGGCACCGGCTTTCATAACCAGAAGACTTGGGAATCTTTTCACAATAAGACCGTATATAGACACTGCAAAATGCATTCTGTGCGGTGCATGTGTCTTGAACTGCTCCCCTCATGCGATCGAAGAAGTGGATGAGAGACTTAAGATCAATAACGATAAGTGCATCCAGTGTTACTGCTGTCGTGAACTTTGTCCACAAAATGCAGTTGATATACAAAAATCACTGGTTGCGAAGATATTGACACGCAGGGAATGATGATTGTTAATGGTGCAGACGA
>JAHYJJ010000045.1:0-10134 GCA_019429165.1 Methanosarcinaceae archaeon
CTATTCATTGAAATGATATAATTTCATATACTTCTATATTTAAAAACTATCGGTTTTTGTTTTTGTATATAATTTGTAGAATTATGTACTTCAAGTTAATCTGAGCGTTAGCGAAGATTTGCTTGTTGTATATAATTTATAACTTCTCGCACTTATAAGCAACATGTTTTTATTAAGTTTCATACAATTTCATTTTATTGTTGCAAACTACTACTCTTCTATCAAAGCCAATCCTCACTGTCAAACGTATCTTCGAGGACAAAGGCAACTGGGAACAATATTGTCTTGATCATAAAGCCATCCTTCGTAATGTTGAGATTGAAGAAGTCAACAAGATGTTATCTTGTAAGGATAAGAGTCGTGGTTTCTTTACATATCAATGTGAAAGTTGTGGGAATTACAAAACTATCTATTTTGGATGCAACAGTCGTATTTGTACAAATTGTGGTAAAAACCATACTGAAAAATGGGCTAAATCTCTCAAACGTGCATTATTCAATGTTGCTCACCGTCATGCTGTCCTCACAATTCCAAATGTTCTGTGGGGTTTTGTTAGACAAAATCGTTTTCTACTAAAGGTTTTGATGGATGCCGCAATTGTAGCAATTAATGAAACGATTTCGTACAAACATAGAAATGGTCGTTTGCTTGCAGGTGCTATTGTTGTCCTACATCCATTTTCTAAAGATATGGGTTTTAATCCTCATCTCCATGTACTCTTGACCGAAGGTGGATTTGATAAATATGGTAAATTCATTCATGAAAAGTTCATTCATTTTAAGTCCATGCGAAGAACATGGCAATATCAAGTACTTACAAGATTTAAAGATAAACTCCCCAAGGTTCAAGCATTTTCGAATCTTGTAAATCAACTTTTTAAGGAGCACCCAGATGGATTTTATGTTCACTTACCAAATGAATCAAGAATCACTAACAAACAAAAGATTGCACAATATGTTGGCAGATATATTCGTCATCCAGCTATCGCAAATTCAAGATTGGTCAGTTACGATGGAAGTTCAGTTACTTTTTGGTACAAGGATCATGAAGGTGTAAGACATTTTGTGACAATGGAGGTGCAGGAATTTATTAAAGCATTAATTCAGCATATCCCTGATAGAAATTTTAAAATGATACGGTATTATGGTGCATATAGTCGAAGAATCAAAAAAAGATATTCAAGATGCTTACAGGGAAGTATAAAACAGACGACACTCGGTGATTTCACAAAGAAATTAAATAAGTGGGTGCCACAATGCCCACTTTGTGGCGGAAAAATGAAATTTGCGTGGTATGAGAAGGGACCTCCAAGTGAAACAGTGGAAGTTAATGGCAAAATAACGGATTGGAGTGTAGTAATTAATTAGCTGTGGCTACAATAAATTTGCACCCGAAGGGTGCTTTCTTGTTTTAATATTTATTGGGCATCAGCATATGCTATATTAATTGAATAATTTTCATCCACTCCAAAATCCGGTGCACAAATCTGCCGTTTCAATTCAGTAAACATTATTTAGAATGACCCTCAATCATTATCCACTGAAAAAAATGTAAAAAAGGTGACTCATGTCCATTCTTGATAATATGCCTTCGTGGTTTACAGGGAACATCGCAAATGCCTTGTTCATATTTATTGTTGTCATAGCTACCATAATTGTTGCAAGAATTGTTGATCGTTTGCTCAAAGCCCAGTTAAAAATGCTAAGTGCAAAAATGAATGTCGATGAGATGGTTTACGGGCTCATCAGGCGTATTGCTGTCGCTTTAGTATACATTGTAGGCATCATGATCGTGGTCAGCAGCGTTCCATTTCTTGAAAACATATCGCTCGCTATTCTTGCAAGTGCAGGATTTGCAGGACTTGTCGTGGGTATGGCAGCCCAGAGCACCCTTTCCGACATTATTTCAGGCATGTCATTAGCAGTATTCAGACCTTTTAGGTCAGGGGATATTGTAACAATCCATAATGAATATGGTACAATATCCGACATCACGCTCGGACATACGGTGATCATAACATGGGATAATCGCAGGCTAATCATACCAAACCACATAATCAGTGAAGAAGCAATAATCAACTGGTCCATCAGTGATCCAACCATACTCTGGCCAATCAACATCGGTATCAGTTATGATTCTGATGTCGACCTTGCACGTAGCATCATGATCGAAGAAGCCAAAAAACATGCAGAAGTAATGCGCTTAAACGATGTGCGTAAATATCATTCCGAGGTAGTTGGTGGTGAAGAAATAAAAGTTCGTGTGACTGAACTCGGTGATTTTGCAGTTAATCTCAGGCTTTACATATGGGTTTCGGATCGTTCAAAGGCATTCTCTACAGGATGCGACCTTATAGAATCAATAAAGAAAAGATTTAATGCAGAAGGTATTGAAATACCATTCCCATATCGAACGATTGTCTACAAAAAAGATCTTACATAAAACTAATGTGAAATTAAATTTATGTTTTTGTTTAGATAGTGTAGCGTTGTGGTACAGAGTGTTTAATATGTTCATGATAAAAACGATTCACCTCACGCGCGTAGCGCGCATTGCTCTGCATACACATCGAATTTTCAATCGCCATCTGCACATTCCACAAGTTTTAATAAATGTTTTGCTAACTATTTAGTTAATTCAAATTGGCATGGATGGAACGTGCTGCCTGCAGGCGGTCGCACTGTTTTTGGTTTTAAATCGAATCATTTCATTTGCGAAGTCATTTTAAAACAGATATACAAATACAAATTTATTATAGAAAAAAAGAATGCACGCATTTTGCGTGCATTTGATCGATTTTAATTTGATTATTCGTTGCTTAGATTTTTGCTGAAATATTTATCATACGATGCCATGTCGAAGTGTCCATGACCGCTCAGACCAAAGAGAATTGTCTTTTCTTCCCCTGATTGTTTACACTTGAGTGCATGTTCGATCGTAGATTTTATGGCATGTGCGGATTCGGGTGCAGGTACGATACCTTCGCTTCTTGCAAAAGTCACTGCTGCCTCGAAAATCTCAACTTGATGGTATGCTTCAGCAGTGATAAGGCCATCAGCATACAGGTTACTGATGATTGGTGAATCACCGTGATATCTCAGTCCCCCTGCATGGATCGCAGGTGGTACAAATGCGTGGCCGAGTGTGTACATTTTGAGCAGTGGTGTCATTTCGGCAGTGTCTCCGAAGTCATACTCGTATTTGCCTTTTGTAAGTGTGGGGCATGCGGATGGTTCGACTGCTATAACCTCAACATCCTTCTTCCCATTGATTTTATCTTTCAAATATGGGAAACTGAGTCCTGCAAGGTTACTTCCGCCTCCACAGCAACCAATAACCACATCCGGATATTCGTCAACCTTTTCAAGTTGTTTCTGTGTTTCAAGACCGATGACAGTCTGATGTAACATGACATGGTTCAATACACTGCCAAGTGAGTATTTTGTATTGTCATGGAGTGCAGCATCTTCGATCGCTTCACTGATGGCAATTCCAAGACTTCCGGATGTGTCCGGGAATTCTTCAAGGATCTTTCTGCCAAATTGAGTGTCAGGACTTGGTGAAGGTACAACTGTCGCACCCCATAGGTTGATGAGTGATTTACGGTATGGTTTTTGCTCAAAACTTGAGCGTACCATGTAAACCTTGCACTCCATGTCAAAATAATTGCATGCAAGTGATAGTGCACTTCCCCACTGTCCAGCACCGGTCTCGGTGGTGATCCTCTCAACACCTTCCTTCATGTTGTAATATGCCTGCGGTATGGATGTGTTTGGCTTGTGGCTTCCGGCAGGGCTTACGCCTTCATATTTGTAATATATCTTTGCAGGAGTGCCGAGTGCTTTTTCTAGCCTGTGTGCCCGATAGACGGGTGATGGTCTCCACAATCGGTAGATATCCCTGACCTCTTCCGGAATATCGATATATTGCTCAGGAGACATTTCCTGTTTGATCAATTCCATCGGGAAAATGGCTGCCAGATCCTCTGGACCAATTGGCTCATTGGTTGCAGGATTTAGCGGCGGTGCAAGCGGTGTTGGCAGATCCGCTAATATATTGTACCATTTCTTTGGTATCTCATTTTCGTCAAGTAAGATCTTTGTGGATTCCATGTATTTTGCTCCTTTTTTGGTGTAAAATATAAATTAAAATACACTAGTGTGCTTAATTTGATAATATAAAATCGTTTTCTTTAATAGTCATAATTCAGGTGAAAAAATTATGAGATATCACAGGTGCGTGTGAGATGATAGAAAAGATGCTGTAAATGTAAGGTCAATAGTTTTACCATTTACATTTTAATTTAAATTTAAATTTTAATCCAGTTTTTCTGCAATCTTTACAGCCATTCTTGCAACATCCAGTGCATTTTTACCAAGCACCCTGATCATTGGTTCCTTGCCAATCCCTCCGGCATCAAAGATTATATCGGGAACACTGCCGTATTCTTTGATCGCATATGTAACTCCCCAGTCCATAGTGCTTGTTTTTTCAGGTTCGTCTGCCCGGTCAAAAGATGATATTGTAAGGTTCATATCTTTGCATATCTCAAGCACTTTCAATGAGTACTTTATATTGACTGATGCCCGAATATTGTTGTCGGATTGCATGGCGGCAAGTATTATTCTTGCAACATGGCTGCTTGCATCAAACTCGACACAACCGACATTTACGGCTTTTCCTTTAAGTTTCGCAATTCTTCCCGAAACTGCCGCCACATCGTGCACATCAGAGGCATCCGGTACTGCCATTGCTATATTACATCCTACTTCAGGAATAAGATTAGCGAACGATCTGCATCCTATGAGCATCTCAACGGCACATCTGGTCTCATCAAGCACTTCGTATCTTGCCGCATTTTTACGAATATGCGCTACCTGATTCACAGGAGCAACTCCGGCTCCGATAGGAACACTTTCCCTAATCGCATGTTCAACAAAACGTTTTGCATATCTTGCACTGTCAACTACGGAATTACCATGTGCCAGATATGCTGTGAGTGCTGCAGAGTATGTGCACCCGGAACCATGTGTGCCGCCTTTTATGAACTCACCCGAAATAACTGTAAAAGAATCGTGTTTGGATTCATAGATAACATCAGATGCATCCAGATGTCCGCCGGTGACAATTACATTTGGAACGCCCATATCGGAAATGGTTTTTGCAGCGAGTTTTGCATCATCCCGATTTTGAATGGCAATGCCGGAAAGTGCACTCGCTTCATCGGTGTTTGGAGTTACGACCATACAAAGTGGCAGTAATTTATCCCGCATTACCGACAACGCGTCAGTTGTAAGCAAGTCACCTCCAGCCTCGGCTGCCATGACCGGATCGATGACAAGTGAAAGGTCGTATTTTTTGATGCATTCTGCAACAGCAGACACGATTTCAGGAGATGCAAGCATTCCGCTTTTTGCCCACCTGACATTTATGTCTATACACACGGCATCGATCTGGTCTTTAACAACCTGCGGTGGTAGGTCGAATGCGCCAAGTACACCTGTTGTGTTTTGTGATGTAACTGACGTGACGGCACATGTCCCATGTGCGCCAATGGATGCGAATGTCTTGAGGTCTGCCGAAACTCCGGCACCTCCGCCGGAGTCGGTACCTGCTATTGTCAGTACAATAGGTGTTTTGCTCATCTTATTCACCTATTGGATATGACATTAGATCTTGTTCCTATTCAACAATCAAAAACCGTGGGGTGATGCAGGAGCTGAATCACTGGGTCCTGTTGTACCATCATCAGTAACGAGTATGCCCATGACCAAAACCTCAAACGTCTTGTTCAATGTCATACTTTCAAATCCGGCTTGTACACCACCGCTTATGGTCACATTTTGACCTATCGCGAGCTCGGTTTGTGATACTGCTGCCCAGATGAGTCCTGTGCCGTCATCAATTTCAAGATATGTATATCCGGGGGCTTCCATTGTCTGGTTGACTGTGCCGCTAATAACTACATTAGAATATGACGCAGGAGTTTCAAGGATTTCTGCATTAGTAGGATTCTCGATAGCTGCTGTTTGCATTCCATCTGAAAAGATGATGGCTGCAAATGTCTTGCCAAGCGTGCTACTTGTAAAGTCTTTCATAATGCTTCCTGTGAGTGTTCCCTGTGTACCGATCTCAACAATTGTTTGTGGTACTGCTGCCCATACTTTTCCTGTACCATCATCAAGTTGGACATATGTGTAACCGCCCGAGTTCATTGTATCTACAACTTTTCCTGATATCTCAGCTCTCTCATATCCCTGTGGATTTGCATTCATATCGCCGGCATTGTATGCGATCGACGATGTCTGGGGGAGTGTGGTCGTGCTTTGAGGTACTGGTATTTGAGTATTTTCATTTCCGATACAGCCGGAAATCAATATCAGGCTAACTGTGAGTAGTAGCGTAATTAACAATTTTTTAGTTGATTTATTCATAATAGTTCCTCAATTTTTGGTTTATGTAAATGGCAATTATATTAAATATTTTGAAATTATAAATATATCTTAATATATTATTTTAGTTTAATATACTTGCGGGTGTAATTGTAATTTTAGAGAATTTTATCAGGAATATGTTTTCTACTAATATATAATGTTCTGATTTTGGCATGTATACTTCAAATAATTGTATATATATTTTGATGATTGTACGTATATTTGATACATATATCTTCGATAGCCTTATATATTGTACTTACAAGTTTGATGCATCGAAATTAAGGTTAACAACTGAACAACCGATTGATTTAAGAGTTCTAAAGACAATCATAAATGATTCTCTGACAATTTGATCTTAGATCAATTTAAAAACCAGTACAATTTACAAAATTACGGATGATCAAATATGGAAAATAGACCTCTTGATATACTGAACGATTCACTGAATACACCTGTTATTGTACGATTAAAAGGTGCCCGGGAGTTCAGAGGCGAATTACAGGGTTATGATGTACACATGAACCTTGTGCTTGACAAAGCTGAAGAAATAAAAGACGGAGAATCCATCCGCAAGATGAACAGCGTTGTGATACGTGGGGATAATGTAGTATATGTATCTCCGTAATGTATATTAAGTAATAAATGTATCAAGGCTATTCTTCAATGGCAAGATATGTAATACATTTGATTTAATATTAAATGGCATATCATAATTGTCATTTAGATTAACGTTCAAATAATCAATTTTATTAGATAACATCGTTCAAAACATAATATAAGGTGATAATAAATGTCCAAAGGTACTCCTTCAATGGGTAAGAAACAGAAACGAACCCATGCAAAATGCAGACGCTGCGGAAGCGTTTCACTCAATATTCACACAAAACAATGCACATCATGCGGTTTTGGAAAGTCCAAACGTATGAGAAGTTACAAATGGCAGGCAAAGTGCAAATATTAATTCAATAAATAAATTATAACGTAATTTTTTTCGTTGTATATTTTTATAAATATATAGTGCGAGTAAATTCGACCAAAATGGAGGATTTTCTCGTGCCTGAGGATTAAAATGCGAGAAGAATGCGGTGTTGTTGGCATGGTCATGCATAATGCAGAACCGCAATCAAGCTCAACCGCTATTCAGATATATTATGCACTCTATGCTCTTCAGCATAGGGGGCAAGAATCTACCGGCATAGTTGTTCATGATGGTAACATGGTACATTCCATTAAGGGAATGGGTCTTGTTCCGGAAGTTTATTCTAAAGAAGAGATCAATAACCTCAATGGTCATGTTGGAATTGGTCATGTCCGTTATTCAACAACAGGTGCATCAGGAATTGAGAATTGCCAGCCGTTCATTGTGAATTTTAAGGGCGGTACTGTTTCTCTGGCACACAATGGTAATCTTGTAAACAGTAAAGAACTTCGTGATGAACTTGAGTCAAATGGTAGTATTTTCATTACAGATTCAGACACTGAAGTAATGTTGCATCTTCTGATAAAAGAACTTCTGAAATCAGATCCTGTTGATTCTATACACGCTGTTATGCGCAGGCTTGTAGGTTCATATTCACTAACTATATTGATAGATGATCTGTTAATAGCTGTCAGGGATCCACTTGGACTTAAACCACTTTGTATCGGAGAGGTAAAAGGTGGTCATGTGGTTGCATCGGAAAGCGTTGCAATTGATACATTGAATGGGAAACTTATACGTGATGTAAATCCCGGCGAGATCGTGGTCTTTAAAGACGGAAAGATCGAGAGTCATCGGATATATAATGTAAAACATCCTGCACATTGTGTTTTTGAATATATTTATTTTGCAAGACCTGATTCGATAATCGATGGTAAACTTGTATATCGTGTACGTGAGCGGATAGGGGAACAGCTTTCGATCGAACATCCGGTTGAAGCAGACATGGTTTCACCGGTTCCTGATTCTGGTATTACGTCTGCAATAGGATATTCTGAAAAATCGGGCATCAAATACCGCGAAGGATTGATGAAAAACCGTTATATCGGGCGTACATTCATCATACCCGGGCAGGCGATGCGCGAGACTGCAGTTAGACTTAAGATGAATACGATCTCAATGAATATCAGTGGAAAGCGTGTAATCCTTATTGACGACAGCATTGTGCGCGGAACTACATCTAGAAGGATAATTGATATGGTTCGTAGTGCCGGTGCCGTTGAAGTGCATGCAAGAATCGGGAGCCCCGCAATCATTGCACCTTGTTATCTCGGGATTGACATGGCGACAAGGGATGAACTCATTGCAGCCCACAAGACCGTACTCGGTGTTGAAGCTGTGATCAATGCGGATTCTCTTGGCTATCTGAGTATAGATGGTCTTGTCAAATCAATTGGGATTGATAAAGAGAACCTGTGTCTTGGGTGTTTGACAGGTGTATATCCGGTTGAGATACCGGGAGAAGAATGTCATCGCAGACAATTAAAGTTAAACGAGTTTTAAGTTTGTATTTGTTTGTGATGAAATGTCGGTGCACATTTAAAATACCTAAACCCCCATGAAGCAACCTCGCCGTAGGCATATGTTCCATGCCCACTATCCATTCACATTCGTAAAATATGCAGTTTCTATGTAGGGCAAACCATACAAAAATAAATATGTTAACAGCGATTGAAACTTCGATGCGTATTCATGGCAAAATTATTAAATATGTAATTTCTGTCACTACCAATGAAACTTCGCAACATATTATTTTCGGCCAGATTAATAGGTGCGATCATCATTCTCTGGTTTATAGATGTTGAACAACTGACGCTTATCCTTCGCTCCATAGATCCCTATTTCATACTATTTGCATTTTTGCTGGAACTTTCAGGTTTTCTTATATAAACCCTGAAATGGAAACATCTTGTTGACAAAATCGAACATATCAAGTTCACAACCTTGTTTATAGGGTTGATGGCTGGAAATTGCATGAGTACCAATGTGCTTCGAGCAAGAACCATTGGCGGATTTGGGCGGGCATTTTTTCTTAAAAATGTTTTACAGAATCATAAGAAAGCAAACTGGTATGCCACTATTGTTATGGACCAGACCACCAATAATTTTGTATTTATCCCACTTTTAATATTCTCCTTGCTTTTTGGAGTTCTGCTTTTAAACATCCCCTGGTGGCTGTCGGTATTGATGGAGATTATAGTCCTTATCCTGTTTTCGTCGGCACTTGCTGCATACCTGTCAAGGCAAAAGATCAAAAGATCAAAAGATCATCCATTATCGATTTCTGCCAGTTGAACCTGCAACGGTTATACAATTTTACTCCTATCAAATTTTTCAGGGACAGATTTGACTCATACTATATATTTAAAGAGATCGTTGTTCAGGACCTTACGGAATTCAAAAAACCTACACCACAATTTTGAAGGATAAACAGACCCTTACAGAGGATGTGGCCCTTGCAGTGCTCATGTACGCATTCATTTATTCTAAATCATACGTCCTCTTTCACAGTACCGGATATTCCATATCCAGAAGCGAGATGGGGCATAGATGTTATTTTATGGTGGATGGGTGAGCCTCGTAGTGTTAGAATTATAGGCGGGTTATTGGATGTGGTGGTGTGCAAACAAACCGGAAACGGCAAATCATCAAAATAGGCAAAGGTATAAGAGCGAGTTCACCCGTATAAGCATCACTAACTTTTAAGCAGTAAATTAA
>JAHYJJ010000231.1:0-1511 GCA_019429165.1 Methanosarcinaceae archaeon
CGGCACTGCCGGATCCGACCATTCACCGGATTATGCGATACAGCTTGCGCGACCATGTGTCGATGAGCCCGGGAAATACATTGCAGAATCGCAGTATTCAAACGGTTTTTTGATGGATGTGCTTTGCAGCATATTGCAAAATAATGTTTTGGAAACTAAGATATTGGAACTCAAGTGTTCCGAAAGGTTAGGGGTTGCAAGGTTTGAACTGGGTGGCAATACCATACTTCTATATCGAAACGGCAGGATCGATATACGAAGGGCTGCAGATGTTGCGAACGCAAGGCTTGTTATGGAAAAAATAGAAAAGATGGTAAAAGATGCTTTTACCGATACTGTCTGCGATTAACTTTCTCCATTGCGTCATCCAGCCTGTTGATGACCGTGTTCATTCTTTTGGCTGTATTATCTTCAACGCTCTGGATGTTGATACGCAGCGAACGCTCCTTTGTATCTATCATTTTGTCGATCTTTCGAAGTCTCATGTCAACTGATAAGATCATACTGGCCAGTGCTCCTATCATGACCATTGCCGATAATATGATCAACGAATTTGCAGGACTGTATTTGAATCTGCCAAGCCATTCGTATGTCAGAATAAATGAAGATACTACCATTACAACTGAGAAAATTACGTCACGTGTTTCCATCATCTACCCTCATTGTACGCTTTTGAATAGTATTCATGCTGTGTTTTCTATTAATTATTATTACTATTTTAATTATGCTATTCAATGTTGATGAATGTTCAAACGAGAAAATTCTCTATTCGGTCGAATTTACTCGGACTATATAATTCTATTATACACTATGAAAAACATCATTATATCTAGGTAACAACCTTGAAATAAAATAACCAAGCAAAAAGATTCATATAATGTAAGGTATTATCATATATATGTATATAACGGGGGCTGCCTATTTGGCAGGATAGAAAAAATGAAATCATTTGCAGTAGTTCGTGCAGACGATGCGGATAAGGTAAAAATCGCATTGCACGATTTGGAACAGTATGGTCGAATGCGTTTTTCATGTCAACCAAAACGAATCGAACCAATCTATGCAGATTATCTTTTGACTAGTGTTATGGGAGTTTCGCTAAAGGACAGTTGTAATTCGGCAGCATTGGTGGAATTGGAAAATCATGCGGGTGCAGCAATAAGCAGATTAAAGAAAATTCATCCTCCTGCACACATTATGATCGTTAGTCCAAGACATGATGCATATAGCGAGTTGATGAGTAACTCTGAACTGTATCCAGATTTTGATCGAACATTTGATGTTTTGGAAAAAACACGTCTCTCTAATACGAATGACTTGTAGTCAAAACGTATCAATGATGTGCTCGTATCAATGATGCGCTGATGTTTCGTGCTGATGTTCCATCATTAATAATTCAATTAGTCTGGACTATTTTGAAAAAACATTACAAAACATATCACACCACCTGTCCTGTGACCTTTTTCAGTTTAACCATATACGTATAAAGACTTTCAACGTCTTTTACCTCT
>JAHYJJ010000046.1:0-10076 GCA_019429165.1 Methanosarcinaceae archaeon
TCCTCTATGGAGATTGTCCGGCTTGCGCGGCGCTCGGCATTCAATCCTGAACGCTTGAGCAGATTCACCCCAACACGCAGATCTCCTGTCCGGTCAACATAATCAACTATCTTATCCCGCACTTCATCAGAAACAACATTTGGGAAAAACGCATGTTTAGATCGGTTCGATATAATATCCTGTAATTCACCATAGTCATACCTTGGGCAATCGATCTCCTCTGGCAAGAACACGGAACTAACTTTTTGATCAAATTGATACAGTTTTCCCGTATCACTAACAATGGTAATAATTCCCACTTTTGCCCCGGGATACTCCTCGTGTGCACGAAGGAGTGAATACATCACTTCATCTGCATGACCTTCATAAAACAGGTAATTGATATCGTCCAGTGCAACAACCAAGACCTTTTCGGTCTCAGCAAGATGTTCTGCGACTTTCTCAAATATCTTGCGAAACGATACACCGGATGATGGCGGGGAAACATTAAACAGTTTTTTATATATCCTGGCGATCACGGCAAAACGTGTCGAATCCATCTGACAGTTGACCTTCACAAAGATTATATTATCAGTGTGCTCCCTCATCTCCTCAAACACTTTCATGACAGCAGTGGTCTTTCCAGTACCTGGCGGTCCAGTCAATAGACAATTTACGGGGCGCATTCCGCGCATGGCCGGACGCAGGCTGTATTTCAACGCCTGTAATTGATTATCACGATGTGCAAAATAATCGGGTAGATAGTCAAGTTCGAGCACCTCTCCGTTTTTAAAAATTGTCTCATCCCAAAGAAGCATGGCCTTGTTCACTAATTTATCTCCTTGCTGTCACTCAAATTTATATATTAACTTATACATATACATAATAGTCTTTTGCTTTGATACACTGCAATCCATCAGGTATAAATGGAAAATTATATGAATACTTAACTTATTATATGATATAAAAAAAGGTGATAATTATGGATAACATATTAAAATCAGAATATTTATTATATTATCTTGCATTTATTGTTGGTGCGGTAGGATTTGTAATGTGTGTTATTTTCATTCCGTTCAAATCAGTTGCAACATTAATGATGATGATATCGGGTGTAGGAGTTGTGCTGTTCAGCATGTTCCTTCTTGTACTTGCACTTTTACTTGACGCACATAGCGGTAAATTCACATTTTAAGAAAGTTTGTTTACAAAACTTTCTTTATTTTTATTTTTATTTTTATTTTTCACATATCCAAAATTAACAACTAATCAATTCGCCATTTGTTTGCAAACACGGTCATTTCAGCATTTGATACAAAACCAACCAATCCTACACCGGATTTCTCTGCAGCATCGATCCCGCTATCAAATGGAGCACTTTTAGTCACGATCAGAGGTATGCCGGCACGTGCAGCCTTTAATACCATCCCGGCTGACTGCCTGCCAGTTGAGAGAAGGTAAAGTTGTGATACATCGATATTGTTAAGTGCTGCATAACCTACAACCTTATCGATGGCATTGTGGCGCCCGATATCAACTGCTTTTGTAACCAGTTCACCTTTCATTGAAACCAATGCCGCAAGATGAGTGCCTCTTGTCAGGCGATACACATCTGATTCAAGGAACTTTATACCGGAAAATACAGAACTTGCCGGAAATATGGCATCTGGACTTACACTAACATCTTCATTGGTCTGCCATTTGATACCGATACAGCCAGATGAGCGTAGTTCGTGCCAGAGTGTAAAATCATCAGTACATTTAATATCGATATTAACTTTCATGCCGTCGGCTTGAACATCCACTATCTCATCAAAACCAACGATTCCCTCACATATCGCATATCCTACCGCAAGTTCCCTTGCACATATGGGGGATGCAAGGATGGATGCTGCACGGGTGCCATTCACAGACAATTCGATCGAAACCTCTTTTGCAACAGTGCGCTCAGATGAAAACGTCTCGCCGTCTTTATGAACAGTGGTAACAGAATAGTTTTTTGTGTATCTCCCAGGCATCTATAACCTATTCAACGTTATGATATATAGGACATTTTATAAGTATTTAAAAAAGCAAGTTACGTCACAAGAGTGGTAATCTGAGAGACCGAATCAACGAACAGATCCACCTCTTCCTGTGTAGTGTACAACCCAAATGATGCTCTTGCAGCACCCTCTACCTTAAGGAACTGGATACTTGGCATAGCGCAGTGATGTCCGCTTCGCACACATATCTTCTTTGTTTCATCAAGTATCATGGCAACGTCGTGTGCATTGAGTCCCACTACATTGAACGGCACAACACCTGCGCGGTCCTGTGGTCCATACACTTCAACCAGATCCATTTCTGCAAGTCGTCGGGCTGCATCTTTTGCAAGGGCAGTTTCGTGGCGCTCGATATCAGCCGTACCCAGTTCCAAAACATACTCCACCGCACATCCAAGGCCGATAACACCTGGAATGTTTGGTGTTCCCGCTTCAAACTTAGCAGGTGACGGTTCAAGTTCAAAACCAGTTGATGTGACCGCGTGTACCGTGCCACCTCCAACATAGGTCGGGGCGAGCATATCCGGCTCCTTAACATACAGAACACCGGTACCCTGTGGACCAAGCAAACCCTTGTGGCCTGAAGTAGCGAAAAAATCACAGTCGAGCGCACCCACGTCAAGAGGCATGTGACCTGCGGACTGTGCGCCGTCAATTAACACTTGCGCGCCGCCTTTGTGTGCAATTTTCACAATTCTTCCAACGTCTTGAATAGAGCCGAACACATTGGAAATATGGGTGATTGCTACAAGGCGCGTTTTGTCTGTCATGGCCTCTTTAACATCGTTTGGATTAATTATGCCGTATTCATCTGGATTTATAATTGTAACTTCAACACCCTGCTCACGCAAACGCATCCACGGAAGTAGATTGGAATGATGTTCAATCAGTGTTGTGATTATATGGTCACCGGATTTCCATTTAATTCCATGCGCAACCATGTTGATGCTTTCAGTAGTGTTCTTTGTAAATATCGTCTTTTTATAATCGGTGTTCAAAAATGAAGCCACACTTTCACGTGCATCCTCGTAATGATTTGTGGTCTGGCGTGCAAGCCTGTGCGCACCGCGTCCGTGATTGCCTGCGTATTTATAAAAATAATCTTCCATAGCCAAAACTACCTGAATGGGTGTCTGGGTGGTTGCGGCACTGTCTAAATAGACAACTTCCTTTAGAACCGGAAAATCTTCACGAATGGAATAGACATCATACATGCAAATATGTAATGGTGCTAAATTAGAAATAGATTTTGCAGACTATTTAGCCTGCAAACCGCCGATCATGAAACGATACAGATCCAACTCTTCCGAATCCAGTTTATCTGCAGTGTGCCCACTAATCACTATGTGGGAAATATTACCTGCTTTTTCGTGGTTTCTAAGTTTAAATTTAAGTTTATCATTATTTTTCATTATAGTTCTCATACTACATTTCCTCCAGTCTCTTCAATCGTATTATTTAAAAAACGACATCAGTTAACTTAATATATAACAAAATCAACATCTTTACAATGGTAGTGTTGCTGAATTATTAATAACAACTCCATATCATATATAATTAACCGTTGTGGCGGTTGAGATGCCTATTTCTTACTTGTCGCAAGATATATAATATATGCAAGAGCGTTTGCTAACCATGACCGAGATAATTATTGATGAGTCGCTGTTCTATTTAGATGGCACTCAAAGAGTACACGATGGAGAAACGACCCTTAAAAATGCAAAGAGTCAACTTAAGACAATAGGTGTGACCCGTATCGCAGACATAACCGACCTTGACAGGATCGGGATTCCGGTATTTTCATCCATTCGCCCAAGTGCTGCAAAAGGCGGAATATCCATCTATTCTGGAAAAGGAGCAACAGCAGACCAGGCACGCATCTCTGCAATGATGGAAGGTTTTGAGAGATGTCTTGCTGAAAGAGCGGGGACAAATGATAACATTGATACTGATATTTCGGCACAAACGATTATAAAAACGCATGAAGAAGCAGTCGCAGATCACAACATACTTGATCCGGCATTGCTTCTTCTACCGGAACCACTTCTACCCGACAAACTGGTTGACTGGACGGAAGGATGGGACCTGCTGAAAAACGAAGTGATATTCGTTCCTTCAAATGCCGTTTATCACCCATACATAGAACCCGGACAATGTGTGAAACTCTTCCGAAGCAATACTAATGGTCTTGCAGCAGGAAATGTGATGGAAGAAGCAATATTCCATGGATTGCTGGAAGTTATTGAGCGAGATGCATTGAGCAGTGCTGAGTTCAACAGGAATACAGGAAAAGAACTCATTTTGACCGAGGACGATGGGATTAACTATGAACTTGTTCAAAAGTTCAATGATACAGGCGTGGAGATCAAGCTATGGGTGCTTAATCATGATACCAATGTCACGACAGTCGTTGCTGCAACTGATGATATTAAATCAAAGGATGCAGCAATGCTGGTAATGGGTGCAGGTTCACACCTAAAACCTGAAATTGCAGTCAGTCGGGCAATTACTGAAGCTGCCCAATCCAGACTTGTGCAAATTCATGGGGCACGTGAGGACACAGACCGTGAAAAGTTTGTCCGTAACATCGGATACGATCAAATGAAACGTATGAACAAGTTCTGGTATGAGGATAAAGAGACGATATCGCTTGCAGAGATAAAAGATGTCTCAACACCAACCCCGGCAGAAAACATTAGAGTTGTACTTGATCAACTTAAGAATATAGTTGATAATGTTATTGTGGTTAATCTATCAAGAGAAGGTGTAAACATACCTGTTGTACGTGTAATCATTCCAACATTTGAATTATATACTCTTGATCGTGAACGTGTCGGAAGTAGGATGAAATTGGTTAAAAGACAAAGTCTTGCAAAAGAAGACAGGCCATGGAGAAAGGGAAGAAAGCCAAGATGAACAAAGTACTTCGCCCAATAGTATTTGCAGGCACAAGTATCAGCCATGAAGATGCAAAAAAAATACTTGACGCCAATGTTAAATATAGCCGACCGGTTTTTCGATGTGATATTCAAAAGGCTGTTAAAAATGGATACAATGTCATAGGGATCATTGATGGCATATTCTTTGACAAGACCGCAGTTGCCCACAAAGAGATAATCAAGGCACTAAAAAGCGGAGTTATCGTTGTCGGCGGTTGCAGTATGGGAGCACTCCGCGCATCTGAACTCGATACTTACGGAATGATAGGTGTCGGTAAGGTGTACGAATGGTACCGCGACGGTGTTATCGAAGCCGATGACGAGGTTGCAGTAGCTATCAATCCGGATACATTTGAACCTGTGTCAAACCCGATGGTGAACATCAGGGAAACTTTTGATGCAGCATGTGATAGCGGGATTATCGATAGTAAAACACTAGATTTGTTGATGGGTATAGCGAAAGGGACGCATTATACCGAAAGGACATATTTCGGGATAGCAAAAAAAGCTGTCAAGAACGGTGTGCTATCATCCGATGCAGGTGATGTGCTTATTAAATACTGCAAAGAGCAAGAAGTCGACGTTAAACGCCGTGATGCGATTGCAGTTCTTGAGAAAGTTAAAGAGATACTTGAGCAGTAGTTCACTTTTTTTAATTTAAATGAAGCAGAAACCTTCTTTTTCGATGCTTTCCGCTTCATTCGGATAAACTGATCTGATTTATTTTGCATTGGTTATTATCTTTACGTGATGTTTCTACAACTGGGTGGTTTCAGCACAGACCATTGCAAAAAAAGTGATATATGCGATGGAATCATATTATAAAATCATGTGAGGTGAGCATAAATGGGCAAAGTCAATCTATTCAAAGGCCGAAATTTTGAGAATATTGAATCATATAAGGACATTTCTGAGGATGAATGGAATGATCCAAACTGGCAGATATCTAACTCCATCACAACTGTAAACCAGCTTGAAAAGGTTATTTCACTAAATGATTTCCAGAAAAAATGTATAGATAAGGCAATCATGACCTCAAGCCCAATGATAATTACGCCATATTATGCATCCTTGATGCCTCAGGATCCATTCAATCTCAATGATGAAGCCGGAAATTCCATCCCAGACAGGGTTGATCCAATATTCAGACAATCTGTACCTACTCCGGCAACATATCTTTTTAAGGTCGGGCTGGATGATCCAATGTCAGAAGAGGATCGGTCGTATGGGTGTGTGTACCAGCGCTATCCCAACAGGGTTGCATTTAAGGTAACAAAGACATGTTATACATATTGTAATCACTGCCAGAGAAAAAAGGACATAGGCAAAGCAACTCCTGAAATGGCCAATGATTACGAAAAGGGAATCGAGTACATAAGTAAAAACACAAATATCGATGAAGTTCTTCTAACAGGCGGAGACCCTCTCACCCTTCCCCTCGATATACTTGATGACATCCTTGACAGAATTTATTCCATAAGCCATGTCAAGATAATTCGCCTTGGCACCAGAGTTCCTGTAGTGTTGCCTCAGGCCGTAACAGATGAGATTGTGGATGTACTTAAAAAGTACAGGCCCATGTTTATTTCCATACATTGCAATCATCAAAACGAAATTACAGATGAGTTTAGAATTGCCATAGATAAACTAAAAAATGCAGGTTTCACAATCTTTAACCAGATGGTTGCTCTAAATGGAGTGAACGATGATTTCAAGGTTCTTGCAACCACTTTCTCAAAGCTTTACTGGTTGGGGGTCAAACCATATTACCTGCTTCAGTGTCACAAGACTGCAAGAGTTGGTGAATATATTGTTCCGATACAGAAGATGAGAATTCTTACAAATTATCTAAGAGGGCATATCTCAGGGCCTGCCATCCCTAATTATGTGGTCAATATGGATGGTGGTGGTGGGAAAGTGCTTCTTACCCCCAGTGGCTATGCCCAAGAGCGCTTTGCATTTGAAGACAGTAAATCCTATTTACCCATCCATATCATGAGGACTTGGGATGATACCTTTGTGAAATATCAGGAATTGCTTGATATGACAGAGGAACGTTATAATGATCTTGTGGATACTATGGACGAGTTCTATGGCACAAAGGGCAAGTTCAAACTATGTGTGAATATTATAGACAGGCATGGTGATTATGTGCGCTCCACCAATGTGAATGTAAAGATTCCGCTAATTAAGGACAAGCATTATCTCCACTTTAATCCAAATGAAATACTTGGATACAGTGAAGGACCCTATGGCCCGGTGACAAATCCACAAGAAGCGCACGAGGATTTTGAATTATAATGGCAATACAATTTTAATTTTAGTCACACATCCTTGTAACATCACTTAAAGCCTATTTATACCGCCATGTTGTGTATGGTATATCCACAACCTGGCACGACACATTATTGTGCCTTTGCACCGCAATATTATTTACACTTTGAAACATAAGTAAATCGGTAGATGATTTGTATGGAAATTAAAGATATCAACAAACTTGGGATTGAACTGACCGATATTCTTAAACTTAAAACTTCACCTGTCGCGGTATCATTGATACCGAATACACACGAAGTACCGGAAGGTATCAAGAGGCGTGAGCACCCAACAAGACACTGCCAGATGATAGATGATGTGAGGCGCAATGGTTCGCAATACTATACACTCGCAGAAGACCATGCGTGCAAAGGCGGAGCTGCTGTTATGGGATTTTATGAAATGGAACCAAATCTTGCAAATGGGGATGTTTACTTTAAATTGAACAGTTTCAGCACAATTAATGCAGCACGACGTACAATGCAAAAGATCCCAATGCTTCCTGCGGGATATACAAAGGCAATCCTTTATGCACCAATCGCTGATGCAAAATTCATGCCGGATGTTGTTATGATCGTATGTAACCCAAAACAGGTAATGCAACTTTCCCAGGCGCTTCTGCACAGACTCGGCGGACGCGTTGAGGCGAATTTTGCAGGAAAACAGAGCCTGTGCGCAGATGGTGTTGCACAGCCATATAAGACTGGACAGGTAGGGGTTACTGTAGGATGCAGTGGCAGTCGTAAGAATGCAAATATCGAGGATGAGGAAATGATAATTAGCATCCCTGTCGAGCGTCTGCATGATATGGTAGAGGCTGCAAAAGTGATGTTCACATAGATATAAGTTTTAGTTTAAATTAAAATTCAAGTTAAAATGCGCAAGTGGACCAAAACCACTTGTTTACCTTTTCTGAATCCCTTTTTTTGACTACATTTGAACTTATAGGTTAAGATTTTTCAACAACCACATGAGTAAAATGCCCATGAAAAGTGCAATTAACTGAACAATTGAATGGTTAAATTCATTCTTCTTGTGAAGTTCAGGAAAAAGGTCTGTGTTTGCCACATAAATGAAACCACCAGCAGCAAATGGTAACAGGAAACCGTTGAATCCCCCGATATTCGAACCTGCATAGTAACCTACCAGGGCACCGACAAGAGCGGTCATTGCTGTCAGGACATTTAATAAAATCGCTTTTCTTTTGCTAAAACCGCCATGCAGCAATACTCCAAAATCGCCAATTTCCTGCGGGATCTCATGGAATATCAGCGCAGTGGTTGCGACAATTCCAACTTGCAGATCCACAAGATAACTTGAGGCAATGATCAGTCCATCAATGAAGTTGTGTATCGAATCTCCTACAAGGTTCATGTAAGCAAATGAATGGACCTCACAACCTGTGTGGTGACAGTGCCTCCAGTGTAGGAATTTTTCAGTGACAAAAAATACTATGATGCCGCAAAGGACATACATGAACACTTTAGCAGGATTAGTACTTTCGAGTGCTTCCGGCAGCATGTGCAGGAATGCACCGCCCAGTAAACTGCCGGATGCAAATGCTACTATGAATAACAAGAATTTATCAAGTGTCTTTGTCTGAATCGCAAGGAACAGGACACCTACCAATGATATCAAACTTACAAGGAGCACTGATATAATTATTGCAATTAAAGTGTTCATTTAATGACTCAAACCGTTTTCAACTTATTGAACATGTTGTTGTTTATAGATATATCCTACCATAATAATTTGTTTATTGTTTTGGGGCATTAAAATTATTTATAATTGGATATCTTAAATCGATCAAAATTACATAATAGGTAATAAAATATGAGAGTCTGTATACCAAGTTTTTCCCCCGGTGGCCTGGATGCCCCTGTTTCTGAACATTTCGGACATTGTGAAGTATTCACCGTAGCCGATATTGAAGACGATAAAATTGTAGCGGCATGGCCTCTTTCCAACGAGCAGGAAGGCGGACACAACTGTGCAATTCCCGTACAAAGGATCATTGACGAAGGTGTGGATTGCATGATAGTAGGTGGAATTGGACGCGGTCCACTTATGGGATTCAATCAACTCAAGATCGATGTGTATTCAGGTGCAACAGGAACAATTGAAGATACATTGAATGAGTTCATAAAAGGGTTACTCAGCCTTGTGAAGATCGATCATGTTTGTAAGGGCGGATGCCACTAAATAACAGTGATTCCAGTGTGGCAACAAGATCATGTTCGGCTTTTCTTATATTGGCGTGTCAGATAAATACAATCTGGGATATATTGTCATATATGAGTGTGGGAATTGGAGACCACAGTGTTGATAGACTCGACTTTAGTGATCCTATCGAACTTGTAGATGATGTTCTGCTTAACCAAAACTGGCTTTTGAAAGAGAACTCGAACACGCGCACAAGTCCGTCAGTCATAGACATGCATATTTCATCCCAGATAAAGAAAAAGTACGCTCTTGAAAAACTGTACTCGCCCGATGTCGCGCGCGCACACCTTGAGGGCAGGATACACATACATGACCTGCACAGTCCGTTCAAGCCATATTGCAACGGCATTGATGGTCGCATTTTCCTGATGGACGGACTGCGTTTTCCTGATTCCAGAAGTGATCCTGCAAAACGTTTCGATGCCGCAGTGTATCATACAATGTCATTCATGATGCATTCTCAGCAGTTCTTTGCCGGTGCGCAGGCTGTGGATATGTTAAACTGGCTACTTGCGCCACACCTGCATTACGATACACTTGATGATGACAGGGTACGCCAGATAATTCAAGGATT
>JAHYJJ010000232.1:0-1506 GCA_019429165.1 Methanosarcinaceae archaeon
ATCTCATTGACCAAACCTTCGAACAGTTCAAGACGTTTTTGGTATACTGAAATATCAACCAGAGAATATCCCTACCTTCAATTTTTAAAAATAATCCAATTTTGATCGGAGTATTGAAATCACATCATTGTATTCAATGCCCCTCACAATAACTGATTTTTTACCACTTTTAGCACCACTTGTTATGTTGATATCAGAATTGCTGACTCCAAACAGGTTTGAAAGGTTCTCGATCAGTTGTTCATTCGCTTTTCCCTTCTGTGCATTTTGAGTGAGTTTCACTTCGATGCGTTTTCTCCAATCATTATAGCCACTTGGTATGCATAGTGATCTTGAGCCTGGGTTAACCTCAAAATCGATAATTACCCCGTCCTTTGATTCTTTCACAGCATCTTCTATGGGCATATCTGTAAATTTATGCCAGGTTATATAAGTCAATAGCGTAAATAAAATGCAGTATCAACTGTTGCAGTTCTTGGTTTAGAATTATGGCTGTAGTAAATTGTATTGATAATGCTGTAACCCTACGCACTAACTCCGATGTATCATCCTATTGGTAATCACCGCTGTCCACACCAGTTTCCCTCGTGACAGGCTTTGTCGCATTATCAAGTGTACCGTGTTGAGGTTGTCTATACAATCATAGAAAGGCTCGTGCCACATCTCATGCAAGGACCTTACAACACGCTGAACATTTATAAATGGGGTTTACATATAAATATGTCGGCGCAAAAAGTCACCTGGTTTATAATCAGCATCTATATCAACTATTATAACAATTATTTTGTGATGTCATCGTCCTGTGAACAAATAATATCCGGAACAATTGTCCTTGGCACAGAATTCGAATCAGTTGAAGGTTATATCTGTGTGAAAAATGGGATAATTACGGAGATCGGTGAAGAACCTTCTAAAACAGGAACCATTATTGCACCTTGTTTTGTAAATTCCCATACTCACATAGGGGACTCTGTGTGCAAAGACCCTTCACTTGGAAAAAGTGATGGGATAAGGTTGGTACGTGATCTGGATTCACTTGTGCGCCCGCCGGATGGACTTAAGCACCGGATATTGAATAGTACGTCCTATCACACACTTGTTGAAAGTATGAGGGGTACGATCCTGGATATGGTCACAACAGGTACCTGTGCATTTGCTGATTTCAGGGAAGGCGGGGTGGTCGGTGTTTTGGCATTGCAAGAAGCGATTGGTGACATTGGTATCGAATCATTGATATTTGGGAGACCTGACAAGTCTAATGCTAAGAAAAATGATATACTCAGTGAGGTTGACAGGGTATTGAGGAATGCTGAAGGGATCGGTATTAGCGGGGTCAATGATATGGATTCTGGACTGGTTAGGGCAATACTCGAATATACGAGGAAACAGAAACGTCTATTTGCAATTCATGCAGGAGAAAAAGACCGGACAGATGTTGAAGAAGCACTGTCACTGGAACCGGATATGTTAATCCACATGACTCATGCTAATAAGAGCGATATTTTA
>JAHYJJ010000047.1:0-9995 GCA_019429165.1 Methanosarcinaceae archaeon
GTATAGATACGTGCTACGCGCGCTTTCTGATGAGCCGCGTGCAAGTAAATAAAGTAATATAATTAACAGATCCCTCGTTATGAATATCGCTCAATAACCTTTTTTATGATCCTGCCACTACTGCAAAGATCACAACTTTTTGATTTATCGATACGCATAACTTTTGCATCAAATCCATGTTCCTTCAACTTCGCTTCAAGTTCGCCTGTGTCGTAGGTCTGGTCATATCCGATTGCAACAATATCAGGTTTAATTTTCTTCAACGGCTCGAACATGTCGGTCTCGCTTCCAAGCATTGCTTTATCGACGACCTTTAGTGAATTTACCATAATAAGACGCTGCTCTTCCTGGATTATCGGTTTTGGCTTGTGTTTTATCATTGAATCCCGGGCTACTATAACGTATAAATTATCCCCAAGTGCCCGTGCTTCGGTCAGGTAAAGGACATGTCCTGGATGCAATAAGTCAAATGTTCCTGTTGCGAGAATTCTTGTCAAAAAATCACCTATATATTAGTAAGATGATTTTAGATATGCAACAAACTTAATAACATTACTGATTTTTTATTATCAATCGATTTGTTTTATATATAAACCAGCCAATATACAGTGAGGAAAAACATGGATACTGACGAACTCGCAGCATTGTTGAATACGCTTGGGAACAAGCACAGTCTTGCAATACTCGCAAAACTGGCAGACGGTGAGCAATATGTATCCGAACTTGCGGAAAAGATCGGGATATCGCGTCCGCTTTTGTATCTTCACCTAAAGAAACTGGAAAACGTGGGGTTGGTTGAAGGAGAGATAAGGCATTTTGATGAACCTCCGTATACCAAAAAGTACTATAGCGCAAATGATTTTCATATCGAAGTTACATTGAAACATATAAAGGATATTGTGAATAATAATACAAAGGAGAACTAAAATATGCCGTACTATACCACACAAACCGCATCCATCACATTGATCGCAGTGGTGACAATAATTGGTTTGAGTTTGACATACCTCAACTACAAGATGTTGACCACCATGGAAGAGGTCAATAAAAAACTGGAAAAGGTAGCAAAACTGCTGGAATCACTCGGATAGATAACGATTTCGATCAATTGTAATAAATAAATCACAATTTAGATCAATTGTAATAAATAGAAAAAATGACACCAATCACACAAATATACAGCAATCCTCCAATCCTTCCATGTGAAGCACAATGTGCAACCGTGTTAAACATGACTGCCGGCACACATTACATACTACTGGGTTTGGCATTGGTAATTGGTTTTAGCATGCTATTTCTATACTTAAAAATAAATTCCAGTATTGCCAGATCAAGTGCGGAATTAGAAAAAATAAGCGATCTTTTCGATACACTTGAATAATGAGTATGTTGTGAAGTTATCACAACATAAGTTATTTTTACATATCTATGTTAACAATTGTGTGTTGTGCTATAATGACTACCGATATATATGATTGTAGGCAATTTTCCCAACAATGGGCAACTTAAATTTTGCACCTTGTTGTGCCTTAACCATCAGTATTAGCATTATAAACATCACCAACATTCCCGTGAGGTCTGCAAGCAACCATCCAATTACAGGTATCCATGCAATTAACAGCACTATTATTGATAGTGGCATGAATAATATTACAGATTGCAGAGCATGGAATCGAACAAATTTATTCTCTTTTTCTATGAGTAAGAAAATAACACCTGTTATCCAAAAGCCCAGATAGCACAAGATCCCTACTATATTTTCATTTAGTTTTATCGAAGTTTTGTATGACATATTTTCACCTATTCCCCAAACTTCAATTCTATTGAATGCTGCGAACATTTTTCAACACATGCACCGCATCCTGTGCATTTTTCCTGATCGATCTCTGCAAGGAATTTATTAACTGTTATCGCTTCCTCAGGACAGGTCTTTTCACATATCTTGCAACCGATACATCCATTCGTACATGCTGACTTTACGGCTTTACCTTTATCGTGGGAACGACAGCGCACATGCACCTTTTCGGACATTTTTGAAAAAACGAGTATCTGATTTGGACATGCACCAATACACAAGCCACAGCTTCTGCACAGGTAAGGATTAACCTCAGGAAGACGGTTATCTCCAATCGTGATAGCACCGAACGGACATGCCCGAACACATGTGCCACGACCCATACAACCGAAATTGCATCCTTTTTCGCCGTCTGAAAGCATCATCACTGCCTTACAGTCCTCGATACCCACATAATTGAACCTATCCACACAATTCACACCGCCGTTGCAGCGCACATATGGGATTTCTTTTTTGCCTTCAGAAACCTCTTGGCCCAGGATTCCACCAACTTCTTTAGCCACCTCAAAACCGCCCACAGGACAACCATCTATTGGTGCACTTTCATTGACTATACGCTCTGCAAAATCTGCACAGCCAGCATACCCGCATGCACCACAATTTGCACCGGGGAGAACTCCCATAACTTCCTCTACCAGAGGATTGGTTTCAACCTTGAACTTTTTTGATGCCACGACTAGCATAACACCTACAAGAAGTCCAAGTCCTCCAAGGATTGCCATTGACTCTAAAATGAATACTGTAAAGTTCATATAGGGATCACCCTGAAATAGTTAACAAATGCCATTGAGAGCAGCGTTGCAATAAAGAACGCATGTGGCAACCCCTGTACTGCTGAAGGTACATTCACAAGTGTTGAGCGTTCCCTTATTGCAGACATCATAAGCATAACAATCGTATAACCAAGACCTGCTGATATTCCAAACACAACACTCTGAATGAATGAATAATCAGCCATTACATTCAACAAAACAACACCCAACACAGCACAGTTTGTTGAAATTAAAGGTAGATATATACCAAGCGACCTATATAATGAAGGTACATTCTTTCTCACAACAAATTCTACCAGCTGCACAAGTGCTGCAATTACCACAATGAAACTGATCAGAGCCAGATATTCAAGTTTCAATGGAACCAGAATATATGTGAAAAGTAAATATGATACGGTAGCCGACAGCGCCATGACAAACACAACAGCACCGGACATTCCTGCCGCACTTTTTGTATCCTTGGTAACACCTACAAATGAGCATAATCCAAGGAATTGGATCAATAGGAAGTTCTTGATGAAAAGACCATCCATAAATATTGTAAATACGGTTTTTTCCACCATATTAACCACCTCTTGCAAGTTTTTTTGCTTTTTGATGATTGACAATAGCCATCAGTATTGCAATCGTCAGGAATGCACCCGGGGGCAGAATCATGACTGTTGCGGGTTCTATCGGTATGCTTAATAAATGGTGTCCGAATATAACGATCTTACCGGTCCCAAGAAGTTCCCTTATTCCGCCAATTAGCATAAGCACCAATAAAAATCCAGCCGATTCACCAAGTGCATCGATCAATGAATAGAACACGTTGTTCTTGTTCGCATATGCTTCAGCACGACCGATGATGATACAGTTAACAACGATCAGTGGAATGAATACACCTAAAGCCGCATAAAGAGGTGGTGTAAATGCTTCCATGAGCATATCAACGATCGATACGAATGTAGCAATTATGATAATGAATATTGGAAGTCTTACTGATGCTGGAATCTGTTTTCTAAGTGCTGAAACCATAACATTTGAACCGATCAACACAAATGCAGTGCCTGCTGCCATCCCGATACCATTTTCAACCGATGTTGTAACTGCGAGTGTCGGACAGAGACCCAGCACAAGTCCAAAAGTGGGATTGTCTTTCGTAATCCCTCGTATAAATTCACTCCATACCTTCATACTATTAGCCATTTTATCACCTCAACCTTCTGCCTCTTTAACTTCTTCAATCTTAGCGTTCAATGCATCTACAACTGCTTGAGATGATATCGAAGCGCCGGTTATGGAATCAATCTTTCCACCGGCACGAGATAAACTTAGATCCGCTATTGCAATGTTCACAAATTGATCTTTGAACTCAGGAGTCACAATCTTTGCACCAAGACCAGGCGTTTCACCGTGACCCATAACTGTCATACCTGTAAGCATTTCGAAATTTGCATCCACACCACCTGCAATTTCAATCATACCCTGTGCTCCGGCCTGCTGCCTGAAAAACGCATACCCTGCCGGATTTCCTGAAGCATCGAACGCACGATAATAGTATATCTCCCGGTCTCCTTCCTCATTGATAATACCACCTTCAACAGCCTCAAAGTTTGCTGCATTCGGCATAATCTCTTTTAATGCTTCCTGACGTGCCAGTTCATAATTGATCTTCACTTGTTTCTGTGTTGGCACATAGGTAATCCCAAGAAGTGCAGATGCAACAATTGAAATTATCACCAATTTTGCAATAATAATTATAACTTCTTTTTTGGAATCGGTCATTTCTTAACACCTCCAAATGGCTTTGGCAAAGTATTGTTCTCGATCAGTGGCGATAAACAGTTTGCAAGGAATATTCCATAAAACACCGCAAACACATAATTCGCAAAGTATCCATAAAGTACTGTTAAAATACCACACACAATACCATAGATAATTCGTCCCTTCTTTGTAACCGGTGATGTTGCCATATCGGAAGCAAGGAACATTACACCAAACAAGAATGCTCCGGTTATAAGATAAGAAATATCATCTTTTAATAAGAGCACCATTAAAACTGCTGTGACAAAAAAACTAAGAGGAACCCTCCAGTCAATATATTTTTTGTACATTAAATAGACACCGCCAATCAATGCCAAAGGTGATACACCAATCAAAAAACCGGCACCGTTTTCCAGAATAAGATCTGACAGTTGCCCGATATGTGGCGTCGATGCAGGAGTCATAAGTTGTGTCCATGCAAGAGTCAAAAATATCCAGGCACCCAATGTTGGATTAAAGACATAGGAACCGATTCCGCCAAACGCATGTTTTATAATCGCTACTGCAAAAATTGAGCCTATTACCGGCAGCCACAACGGAACATCCGGCGGGATAATCAATGCAAGCGTAATCCCAATAAAGACAGCATGCCCATTACCAATTGTAATCTTTTGATTAAATAATTTCTGGATTCCTGCTTCGGTAACAACTGCCGCTAAGACACTTATAAGTATAATTCCAAGTGCAGGGAGTCCAAACATATATATCGAGATCAAACTTACCGGAACAAGGGCAAATACCTTGCTAAACATTATTTTCTGAATAGATACACCCATCTTCTTATAAGGTGGCGCTGAGATTGTAAAAGTCATATTAAGCACCTCCACAGGATTCACATCCAAGTTCAATATTCGATGATTCTTTTGGAGCAAAATCAGCATACGCACTTTCTATTGCAAACTTTGCATACCTTATCAACTGCAACATATGAATCTTAGAAGGACACGTTGCTGCACATTCTCCGCATTCAACACAATTCATTACATTCATTCCACGACATTCATCAAAACGTCCCTGATCTGCTAATGTTGCAATTCTACTTGGGATCAGGTTAACAGGGCATACATCAACGCACCGTGCACAATGAATACATACTGATGCTTCATTCATAAGGACATCATCCCTGCTCAATACGTGTATCCCGGTAGTTGACTTCGTCACAGGCACTTCATCCGTATATTGTGCAGTACCGCTCATCAATCCATTTGCAATGACCATTCCCGGATCGCCTTTATATCCCCCGCATGCATCAATGACATCTTTGAATGTTGTACCGATCTTCACACGGATCTTCTGGGGTTCATTCACAAATCCTGTTACAGAAACAATTGTCTCAAAACATGGTTTCCCTTCATGAACTGCATCGTAGAGTTCCTTTGCTGATTTAACACTGCAAATTGCAACACAAACATGTTCAGGTCCGCAATCAAGTGGAACCTTGCTTCCGGTTACATCATACGTAAGCAGATCACCCATATTTTGCTTATATGTGCGATTCTTGGACACTACGATCATATTCGACCCCATATCATCAATATAGTAATTGATACGTCGTTTTCCAATTAGAGGTGCAACAGATAATAATTTCCCATTAATTGGGACACTTTCAAATGCACTGATATAATTTTTAGCATCGTTCCTGACCACGATCGCACCATTTGATGCACCTGCGGCTTTCATCAAAAGTTCTAACCCTTTAACGATATGTGACGGAGAATTATAGATCGCATCACAATATCCACTTAGCCATTCAGGACATGTCGCATTTATGATTACCGTGTCAATCTTTTCACCTTCAGGTTTTAAGACCGTATGGGTCGGCACACCATAATGTTCAACAATCCCCGCATCTTTAATTATGGATATTAATTCTGATGCAGAAGGATTTGGTTTCGCCAAAAACTTAACCGTTTCCTCGTTCTCGTTCGGTTTAATTATTATGCTTCTTACTTTGTTTCCGTTTGGATGCGGCGCATCTTCTATCGAAATTACCTCACCGCAAACGCTCGAATGTACCGGAGCAGAACAACATCCTGAAATATCACCGATCTTTTGGCCTATGATCACAGGATCCCCAACATTAACCAGTGGTTCGCATGCTTCACCACAGTGTTGTTTCAGAGGGATAATGACCTTTTCCGGTATCGTATTTAATGTTTTGATCTCACTCATGATAACAACTCTTTAAATGCTGGTTCTCGCTCTACTTCAATTGGTTTTGCCCCGGGGACTTTCACGATAATAACCTTTTCCGAGAAATTTGTCGGTGGGTCGGTCTCTGCCGGATCCGAGTCATATCCTATAATAGTCCAATTAAGATCCGATGTCGATCCATGACAATTTTCACATTTGAGGGGTTTTGCCATACCGACTTCTGTGCTTACGATATTATGACTAACCTGATAATATAGGTCAACATTTCGTAAAACAGCATCCGGATAATCTGGTAAACCATCACCATTATCATCAAATGACTGCATTTCCTCAATCGTCACAGTACCATCATCATTCGCATCCGCCGCTATCACATGAGACGGAGAGATCGCTTTACCGATCGATACACTGCCATTTGGATCTTCTGCGACATCTGCATCAGTTCCGACATCCCACCAAGTTGCAGTGATCACATTGAATGGTGTCAATTTTACATCCGTATCGTTTCTACCATCCACATGTGGAAGCTCATAACCCACTGCTCCATTTGACCAGGCAAGAGTTGGCTTAAAGTCCGATGTCCTGATTGATTCTTCTCGAATGCCACTTTCCCAGCTAAATGCTTTCAGAGGTGCACCGCCAGCCAGTTCCCCACCAGGAAGCATTGGAATATGGCATGCTTCACATGTGACCTTTTTTAAATGTGCATCAACGATAGGGCCATGGGATATTCCCTGATGGCAATGTCCATCGTCGCAACTGCGCATTGTATCATCATAACTATTTTCAGGAGTATTTGGTGTGTCGGTAATGTTGCCACGTCCGATCTGATGATGCGTCGTTTCATGACATTCAGTACAGTGAACTTCTGCATGTACGTCATACTCTGCATAATCCTCAGATCCCCACATTACAGCTCGTTTAGGGACATCCTCCAAATGACACGTCTTTGCACATGAGTCATCACTGGGCGCTCCGTTTACGGTATCATGCACAACTAACAGCAATGGGGAAGGAGTTAACACATCAAGCGTATAAGTCAAAACGAAAAAGAGATGCTGCTGGGCTGCAACTTTTGCTTCTGCATATGCTGCAGAATTAGCATTTTCAAAATTCCCTGCTTTTATCATCTCAGACCGCGCTTCGAAGTCATAAAGACCATTTTGCTCATGACATACCATACAGTCTATAGAAACACCATATTCCAGAAGTGGCCCTCCGCCCGGGTGGCACTGACCACATTCTTCGGCCCATGCATCTTTTCCTTCCACTCCAACATCAAAATTCTCGTACGGAGACCATCGACTGATATTGGTGTCTACATGGTAAGAATGCTGGACTCCATCATATACGTTAAAATGGCAGCCACCGCATATTTTCTTAGTCCATTCACCATCTGCCATATAGTGGGTGGACATTGCCGCATTCCCATTATATCCGAGACTGAGATATGCACCCGCAGTCACAAAAGCCAAGATCGTAATTCCTACTAAAACAATATTCATTTTACCCATAGTAATCCCATTCTCTATTTTTCGGCAGCGTCTTCAAGTTCTTTTATGACTACAGCTATGGTGTTTCTCAAACGCTGCTCATTCAAGATATTAATGTCATCTGAGACGTATTTATTAAATTCAAAAGTTTTCGGGACTTCCTGTACGTTTAAATCAAAAACCTTGTCAAGTAAACCTTTCTTGGGAGCCACTCCCAAAAAAGTCACATCTAAATGATTTCCCATCACGTGTGCTTTCACCTCTATCTTATCGAGAGGTGAATCACGTTTTACATATATAATGTGATGAGATTCCACACCAAAATTCGTTTCAATTCCTTTCCATCCGTTCTCTTCCACCATCTGGTGAATAGAAACGATCAGAAACTTATCTTTACCAGTTGCTCCCGGATTACCAACTTTTTCTTTGATGTCACTCATAATTAAAACACCCATAATTAATATAATTATAATTCGAATATAATCCATACACATATTATTTCGAATATTTATAAATAAGTCATTGATTTTCGATACTTATATCTTTCGAATTAAGTTTAATATCAATTATACCAATTATGGCACATGAATCTAAAAACTATTTTGTTTTTTTTAATGGTTGTTCTATTATCGATATACGCAGCAACAGTATTTAATGATCAAAACAATGATGAAACGGCTTTAACAATGCCATTTAGCGAAACACGAAGCGTCATGGGTACGATTGTTACCATAAATGTTTTTGATACCAATGAAACACATGCATTCGAATCGATCGACAAGGCATTTGACGAGATATATTATGTAGATAAACTGATGAGTTCGTACAAGAATGACAGTGAACTTACTGTCCTGAACACCTTTGGACATCTAGATAACGCTAATCCAGATTTCGTTTACGTGCTTGAACGTTCAAAATACTATTCTGAAATCAGTGACGGTGCTTTTGATGTCACGATAAAGCCCATTCTCGACCTGTGGAGTGACAAATATAGTCCGGGTGGCACATACATGCCCCCCACCACTGATGAGATCAATGAGACACTGCAACTTGTGAATTATTCAAACATGACGATCAAAGACGGGAGTATCACACTTCGACCGAACATGAGTGCCATACTCGGCGGGATCGCAAAAGGTTATTCTGTTGACAGGGCGATAGAATCCTTAAAACTCGATGGCATCACAAACGGTTTTGTGAATGCAGGTGGGGATGGACGTTTCATTGGTCTCAATGAAGAAAACGTGCCATGGGTCATCGGGTTACAGAATCCTGATAAGAGCGAAGAGGCGGTTACACGCATGGCAATAAGCGATATGGCTGTTGCGACAAGCGGTAATTATGAGCGTTATTTCAGCGACGCTGCAAAAGTATCCCATATTTCAGACCCGAGAACCGGATATTCGGCACAGGAACTGATAAGTGTAACAGTTATCGCAGATACTGCGATAGATGCTGATGCACTTGCGACAGCGGTTTTCGTGCTGGGTGAAGATAACGGTGTCGAGATGATCGAAGGACTTGATGGTGTGGAGTGCCTGATCATTACAGATGAAAAGAGGATAATTCGTTCAAGTGGGTTTGGTGAGTACGAGATATAGATGGTTGTGGATGGTTGTTGTTTTTAAAACAATGTTCGAATTGAACTAAAATGCAGCAACACCGCCGCAGGCGGCGGATCTCATAATAATCAAAAAAATGTTCACTTAGTTCTCATTAATTTGAACTACATGATATTATAGGTGATGTAATGAAAATTTTCTTCATATTGGTGGGATACGTCGCCTGTGGCTGTTTTATTCGGTATAAAAACTATCTAAACAAATACGTTTTCAAAGATAGATAAACGAAGACTTTGATTTAATGGAGCATCGGCACCCTGACCGAATATATTTTAAAAAAAGGTGGCATATT
>JAHYJJ010000233.1:0-1498 GCA_019429165.1 Methanosarcinaceae archaeon
ACCGCTTACCAGCACATCTCGCATGTTGCTGCCGCTGAAGTCGATATGCAGTTCATTCGGATGTGGGCATATCTTGTCATTTGCGATGCTTCCACATTTCTTACAGTAGAAGAATGACCTGAAGAACGATCTGAAGAACATCGGAATGATGCCAAGATCCTCGAACTCATCTCGGTCTGGAATATTCCTAAAGTCGCCTTGTCTGAGGTCTTATAATAAGGGCTTCATCAAGTATAATGATTTTATACTTATTGTCTGTTTTTTCTATAAGTACTGAAATAATGGGTGTAGCAAATAATAAAGTACAAATACTACTATACACTAAGTGTAAAGCAGTAGTAATAATAACAGATTATCAGGCTGTTCCAAAACTAAATAATCCCCATATAATCAACAAAATTAATATTTTGAGTCTCAAAATATAACAACCGTTTGCACCGTTGTGTGTTTAGGGGTAGTTTAGTGATGAAATTATGACTGATACAACATGAAACAACATGATACAACATGAACGGAACAAATGTGGATGTCATAAAGGCAACCATTGTTGATGCCGGATATAAAACATAGCCCGAAAATGAACACGAGCAAAGAATAAGGGAGATATTTATGAAAGAAACAATAGATATTTTTGGAATGACATGCATGCATTGTCATAAAAGGGTGACGGATGCCGTCTTAAAAGTAAGCGGCGTCCTATCTATTGATGTCAGCCTTGAAAATAGCAGCGCCACTGTAGAATTCGATGAAAGCGTAACCAGCCTTGATGCAATAAAACAGGCTGTTGTAGATGCTGGCTATGAAGTGGGTGAAAAAACAGTCCCGAAACCGGACGCAGAAACGGATTCAGAGCCAGAGCAAAAAGCCCAGAGCTGCCCAATCATCATTGAAGATGAAGACGAAAAAGCAAACGAATCTGCTCCCATGACTGAACCAGGCAGTACCGCCAGCATCACGCTAAAAATATCAGGCATGACATGTGCAGCATGTGCTTCAAATATCGAAAAAGTGACTAAAAATCTTGGTGGAGTAATATCCTCAACAGTCAATGTAGCTGTTGAAAAAGCATCCATCACCTATGACCCCACACGAGTGAGTCCGAAAGAGATTGAAGGTGCCATAAAATCGATCGGATACGGTGTCGTAAAAGATAAAATATCATTCGATATAGGAGGCATGACATGCGCTGCATGTGCCCAGAATATCGAAAAAGTGCTTAAAAAACTAAAAGGCGTTGAATTCGTAGCTGTCAATTTCTCCCTTGCAAAAGCCAGCGTTGAATACGATTCATCCCTTGTGTCTGTACCCAGCATGATCTCGGCAATCGAGGGCATAGGATACACAGCATCCCGCAAAGTCGATAAGAAAGAATCCGAAGACAGGGAGCGAAAAGCACGAGAAAATGAGATCAAAAAACAGCGCACCAATCTTATAATAGCAGTTGCACTTGGAATCCCAATCTCTTTAGGAGATATGAGCAATGCATTCCCAAACCTCC
>JAHYJJ010000234.1:0-1491 GCA_019429165.1 Methanosarcinaceae archaeon
ATTATAGGCGGGTTATTGGATGTGGTGGTGTGCAAACAAACCGGAAACGGCAAATCATCAAAATAGGCAAAGGTATAAGAGCGAGTTCACCCGTATAAGCATCACTAACTTTTAAGCAGTAAATTAATCTTAACTTTTTTATAGTATATATTTAAGTTTTGTTTTTATCCCTTAATTGTTTTTAATATATCTTAAAGATATGAAAGAGCATTTAAGCAATTAAGTGGCTTTTTCAAACAAAATATGGAAAGTCTAACTATGGATAATTTTAAAAAACTTGGAATCAGTAACGCTATTTTGAAATCAATTGATGAACATGGATTCGAAAACCCCTCAGAAATACAGGAAAAATCAATCCCTCTAATCCTCGCAGGTGAAGATGTCATCGCCGGATCCGCAACAGGTTCCGGAAAGACACTCGCATTTGCTTCAGGCATAATACAAAATTCCGATCGAGGATACGGAATTCAGGCTTTGATCCTGACCCCCACAAGAGAACTGGCAGAGCAGGTGGCAAACACTTTCAGGAATTTCTCACGATACGACCCACTGAAAGTCGTATCTATCTACGGCGGCGTAGGGATCAATCCGCAAATTAAAGAATTAAAGACTGCAGAGGTTGTTGTAGGAACACCGGGCAGACTACTCGATCATATCAGCAGAAATACCATCCGATTAAATAATGTAAAAACCCTTGTCCTTGATGAGGCAGACCATATGTTCGATATGGGATTCATAAAGGATGTAGAAAAGATTATCCAGAAATGTCCTGAAAACAGGCAGACGCTTTTGTTCTCTGCAACTATTACAAAAGAGGTTGTAAGGCTTTCCCGTAAGTACATGGTAAACCCGATAGAGGTAGCAGTAGAGTCTTATATCGACCCGAAAAAATTGAATCAGGTAGTTTATAAAGTACAGGATGACATGAAAATGTCTCTTCTCGTGCATCTTCTAAAGAGCGAGAACACAAACCTTGGAATGGTTTTTTGTAACACAAAAAGAAACACTGATAAAGTCGCAAAGAACCTGAGAAATTCCGGTGTCAATGCCATTGCAATCCATGGCGGACTGACACAGAACAAACGAAATAACATAATGGAATTATTTCATTCCAAAAAAGTATCTGTTCTTGTATGTACAGATGTAGCCGGAAGAGGACTCGATATAAAGGATGTATCTCATGTTTACAATTACGAAATTCCCAGAGAGAGTAAACAATATATTCACAGGATCGGAAGAACTGCACGAGCGGGATCAAATGGAAAAGCGATAAATATCCTTTCCCCAAAAGACCATGATAATTATATGAGTGTGTTGAGAGACAATGATGTAGATATTAAGGAACTAACACTACCTGCTATGGAAAGGATGAAAAACCCGGAAAGAGCATTGGAAAAGCCGATAAACAGGATGAATACACCGCCAAGAAAAGGTCGGCAAAATCAAAGACAAAACTACAATCACAGATAGATACCGTTCGTCTGTGTATTG
>JAHYJJ010000048.1:0-9779 GCA_019429165.1 Methanosarcinaceae archaeon
CATTCCACAAGTTTTAATAAATGTTTTGCTAACTATTTAGTTCATAGTATATATTTTATAAATATATAGTGCGAGTAAATCCGAGCATAGCGAGGATTTTCTCGTTCAAATTGGTATGGACGGAACGTGCCGCCTGCGGGCGGTCGCACTGTTTTTAGTTTCAAATCGAATAATTTCATTTGCGAAGTCATTTTAAAACAGCGATACAAATACTAAAAAAGCGGTATTTTCAAGTATATTGACAGCTGACATACTCATAATATAAGAGTGTACATAATAGTGTAGGGAAATACAAATGAGGAGAACAAAAATTGTGTGTACCATTGGGCCTGCAAGCAGCAGTCCTGATGTTCTTAGGCAACTTATCAAAGCCGGAATGAATGTAGCAAGATTGAACTTCTCTCATGGGACTCACGAGGAACACAGGAAGGTGATCAAGACCATCCGTACCCTGTCCGACGAAATGGGTATGCCTGTGGCTATCCTGCAGGATATTTCAGGTCCCAAGATACGGATAGGAGAGTTCAAAAATGAAAATGTATTGCTTGAGCGTGATTCTACATTCACCCTCACGAACAGGGATGTTATTGGTGATGAGTTACAGGTGAGTGTGAATTACCGAGATCTTCCAGATGATGTGGAAGTAGGAGATACGATACTTCTAAGCGATGGGAACATAGAATTGAATGTTAATGAGAAAACATCAACTGATATCAATTGTCGTGTTGTGGTTGGTGGGGTATTGAGTTCGCATAAAGGTGTCAATCTGCCTACTGTGACTATGGGTGTCTCAGTACTCACCCCCAAAGATAAATATGACTTGAAATTTGGTATCGAGCAGGATGTTGATTATATCGCGCTATCTTTTGTCAGGACGGCGAGAGATATTGAGGATCTAAAAAGCATCATTATGAATGAGGGTGCCAATATACCGGTGATCGCCAAGATCGAAAAGCATGAAGCTTTGTCAAATATTGATGAGATTATAAAAATTGTTGATGGTATCATGGTCGCCAGGGGTGATCTCGGGGTTGAGATCCCGTTTGAGAAAGTACCATTGATGCAGAAGATGCTTGTCAGGAAATGTAATGCAGCTGGAATACCTGTTATCACGGCAACCCAGATGTTGATGAGCATGGTGAATAATCCGCGCCCTACGCGTGCTGAAGTTACGGATATTGCCAATGCAGTCCTTGATGGAACGGATGCTCTGATGCTTTCCGAAGAGACTGCTGTGGGAAATTATCCTGTCGAGTCGGTATCGGTGATGTCAAAGATCGCTGCAAATACAGAAAAGTCTACTGACTTTTTAGAAATTATGGGAAAAAGGGAGATCCCTGAGAGAGCAACGACCCCTGATGCTATAAGCCATGCTGCAAGCATGACCGCACGCACCCTTGGTTCTGCTGCAATAATTACACCTACAAGTTCTGGTAGTACGGCACGGATGATCGCCCGCTACCGCCCCACTCAGCCCATAATAGCCATAAGTTCTAATCTAAGGACTATTGCACGGCTTTCCCTGGTATGGGGTGTTGTGGCAGTGGCTGTAGATAAATTGCTGGATACTGACGATATGACTGAAAAGGCACGGGAAATTGCGCGAAAGATGGGGTTGGTCAAGAGTGGAAGTACGGTCGTGATAACTGCCGGGGTACCAATTGGTGTAGAAGGTACTACAAACCTGATCAAGGTAGAAGTGTTCTAGTGTCGCGTCAACTTTCAAGTGTCGGGTTACTACAAAAACCATAACATCAATTCCCGCCGCAGGCGGCACATTCCGCTATTACCAAACCCATAGCCCAACATACCATTCTCAGAACAGCAAATACGCCGTCGTTAAAAAAAACGTATTGTATTTTATAATATGGTACAGGAACGTGCCGCGCTGCGCGCGTGTGGTCGCGCCGTTTTTAGCATTTGTCTTGACCATTTACATATAGCGATATTGTATGGTTGACTCGACACTAATCTTATGTCAATAACCCCTAAAACCGATAGGTTCGAACAATATTGAAGTTTAAGCAAAGTATATACCACATAATTACTAATTTTTCTTTACAAATTAAATCAGATAAAATCACATCTAACCTAAACAACAAATTATCAAAAATATGGGGAAAATACAATGAGAATAAAATCACACAAATCCGGATCACACTTCTCCAGATTGTATATAATGATACTGCTTGTTGCAGCAATTCTCCTTTCAGGATGTATCGGTTCTGATCAGGATACAATCTTGCCTGAGGGATCGTCCACAGGCACAGTAATTCCATGTACGGATGGGCAGATATCAGCAGATGACCAATTCCTTATACTTGCACCAAAAATGCTATTCTCAGGTGGTGAAAGTTCCGTAACAATGGCCGCATTTTCAGAAGACCAGCCTGCCAGGCGGTGCATAAAATATACACTCACCGATAAGAACGATAACGAGATCCAACTACTCACAGGGTCCACAGGCGATTCAGGGCATACTGTGGCCACATTTGCAGTACCAGATGTCGAAGAGGGCAGATATGTATTGAAAGCACAACCTGTCGGGTCGGATACCGAGTTTAAGACCGTGGTACAGGTTGTAAAGGGCAATCCAATATTTATTGAGACAGACAAGCCAATATACAAACCTGGCCAGATAATACACGGACGAATGCTGATCGTGAACAACAATCTTGTACCTGTGGAACAGGACCTCACAGTTGAGATCACAGACGCTAAGGGCATCAAGGTGTTCAAGGAGAACATGGTATCCAATGAATACGGTGTTGCATCGTTCGACCTGCCACTGGCAACTGAACTGAACCTTGGCATATGGAAGATTAAAGCAACATCGGACTCAACCACATCTGTTGTGGATATAAGGGTTGAGAAGTACGTTCTGCCAAAGTTCAAGGCAGATGTTACAACACCAAAGGACTGGTTCCTTGTATCTGACAGCATAACAGGCACGGTATCGGCCGAATACTTCTTCGGAAAAGTAGTAGAGGGGACAGTCGAGATCGAAGCATCCCGATATGTGGGTACATGGGAGGAATATGCAACATTCAACTCGGCCCTTGATGGCGGCTCTGTAGAATTTGAACTTCCACCTGTGGAATACGTTGCAGGAACATACGGTGCCAGTGGTCAGGGCAGTCTGATGCTGAACATCACTGTCACCGATACAGGAAATCACAGCGAGACCACAACAAAACTGTTGAAGATATCAAAATCTCCTGTTATACTCCAGCTTATTCCTGAATCCAATATCATAAAACCGGGGATGCCTTTGCAAGTGCTTGTGGTGACAAAAGACCCTGATGGGAATTCTGTAGATACTGAGGTAAGCATTCAGACGATCTTCCGGGATGAAGATTATAAGGACACAACGAAGGACATAACCGTGGATACCACAAACGGTGTTGCACTTGTAAGTCTTGATGTGCCAGAGAATGTCACAAAACTGTATATAAATGCAATAACCGAGGATGACAGTGCGCGTGCGGATGTTTCGCTCAATGCTGCATATTCGCCGAGTGCAAGTTTCATCCATGTTAGCCAGACCAGTGATGGTGTGCCTGAAGTGGGCGGGACAATATCATTTACGGTATATTCCACTAATCCAGGCACTGTTTTCTATGATGTTGTTGCAAATGGCAGGACAGTCTATTCTGCGACAAGCGATCAGCGTAATATCGACATCCTTGTGACACCTCAGATGAGCCCGCAGGCAAAGCTTGTGGCATATATGATCAATCCAAACAGTGAGGTGTCAGCAGACACCCTCCCGTTCGATGTGCAGTTCACGACCCGGGTAGACCTTGGTGCGGATTTCGACAAAGAAGAGGTCCTGCCGGGCGATGATGTGGGTCTTGATTTCGATGCAGGAAGCCAGTCAATGATCGGGTTTTCCATTGTGGATGAATCGGTATATGCACTGAGTGAAGGGCGGCTTAATCTGAAACAGGTATTCGATGAACTTGAACGCCGTTTCATGGAACCGCAGGCTGAGGCACACCCAACTGCTTCATGGTACCGTCAGGGTGCATATGATGTTATAGATGGTGCCGGAATGACAGTACTTGCATCTCCGGGCATCACTGTTCCACAGGCTGAGGTAAATGTATGGGAAAATAAGATGGTTTTTGAAGCAATGCCAATGGTGGCGATGGGTGATGTTGCGATGGCGGCACCGCGTGATGCAGCAATGGTTGAGAAGTCCACGGATGCGGATGGAAGTGTAGGCGATGAGCCTCTGGCAGAGGTAAAGAGAGTGCGCCAGTTCTTCCCTGAGACATGGATATGGATGCCGGACCTTCTGACAGATGAGGACGGGCTTGCTCATCTTGACCTTACGGCACCGGACAGTATCACGACATGGAGAATGCATGCAGTGTCATCAGGCCCTGCAGGCATCGGGATATCTGAAGCAGATCTTACGGTTTTCCAGGAATTCTTCCTTGACCCTGATCTTCCATATGCTGTAACCCGTGGTGAGGAGTTCCCTGTGCAGGTGCAGGTCTACAATTATCTTGAAAAGCCACAGAATGTGCGCCTGACGTTGTCCGGAGCAGACTGGTTCGAACTTGTGGGAGGCACGGATAATAGCAAGCAAGAAGTCAAGGTCGAAGCGAACAGCGTGAACTATGTGAGTTTTACGATCAGACCCACAAAGGTTGGGACCAAGACCATTGAAATAACGGCGCAGACACCCACCAAGGCTGATGCTGTCAAGAAGGATATCATTATCGAGGCTGAAGGTACCAAACGGGAGATCGTGGAAAACGGTATTTTGAAGGCGGGAACAATTGAGTTAGATTCCGGACTTCCGGTTGATATTGTACCGGATTCTGGTAAGGTGCTGGTGAGTTTTACACCAAGTATTGTGGCACAGACCATTAGCGGCGTGGACAGTCTTCTTGATATGCCGTACGGGTGTGGCGAGCAGAACATGATCCTTTTCGCACCTGATGTGGAGATTTTGCGATATCTTAAGGCGACTGGGCAGGACAATCCTGAGATCCGGGCAAAGGCTGAGATGTTTATAATTACCGGATACCAGCGTGAACTTACATACCAGCATAATGATGGTTCGTTCTCTGCATTTGGCGATAGCGACCCTGAGGGCAGTCTTTGGTTGACATCGTTCGTGCTGAACACGTTCAGTGGTGCCCGTGATGTTACGACCATTGATGAAGATGTGCTGATGGAGGCTGCAGACTGGATCGAGGAACGCCAGAAATCGGATGGTTCATGGGAGCCTGCCGGTTTTGTGATCCATCAGGATCTGATGGGCGGGTTGAGCGGAACCTATGCTCTGTCGGCTTATGTCACACTGGCACTTGCAGAATACGGTCATGCCAGTCCGGTAGTGATGGCAGATGCACAGAAGTATCTTGAGAAGAATCTTGATGCTCAGGATGATCCTTATGCACTGGCTATTGGTACGCTGGTGTTGCAGAAGCTGAACAGTCCGAAGGCGGATGTTGCTTTTAATGAGTTGCTTGCCCTGTCAAAGGAAGATGAGAATGGCATGTACTGGGGTTATGATGTTGTAGCGATGCCCCTTCAGGAATATGGCAGATACGGATATTACCCGCCTTCAAGCAAGAACGTAGAAACTACGGCTTATGCTACCCTTGCTCTTATTGAGGCAAAGAACCCATCTGCCAGTTCCGCACTTAAGTGGATCGCGGCACAGAGGAACGGCAATGGAGGCTTTTCGAGCACGCAGGATACTGTGATGGCATTCAAGGCGTTGATGACGGCGGCTGCATCTGCGGGTCGGGATATTGATGCAAAGGTTTCGGTGTATGCGGATGGAACACAGATCAAATCCATTGATCTTGATTCTGAGAACTACGATGTGATCCAGATCGTGGAAGTTCCGAAAGGGACTGATACTGTCAGACTTGAGCTTGACGGCGAGGGTGAGGTGAACTACCAGATGATGAAGAAGTTCAATGAGATCCTTCCTGATGTGGTGATCCAAAAAGAACTTGAGTTTGATGTGGATTATGATTCAACTGATGTGGCTGTGAATGATGTCGTGACCGTTAGGGCACGGGTGAAGTATAACGGCATGCCCGGTATTGAGGGTAGTGTGGTAAGTTCCAGCGGCATGATGATCGTGGATATTGCAGTGCCTACCGGATTTGCGCCTGTGGTGTCAAGTCTTGATGCGTTGAAGGATGAGGGTACCATCACGCGCTACGAGATCGCCGGGCGCAAGGTTGTGCTCTATATCAATGAGCTCGTTGTAGGACAGGAAATCAAGTTCACGATGGACGTGAGGGCTTTGTTCCCTGTCAAGGCGATAATTCCTGACAGCCGGGCGTATTCGTACTACAATCCTGAGGTGAAGGCTGAGGTGAAGGGAGTGGATATCGTAGTGGCGTAAGTACAAAATAAGAGAGACAATTAAAATAACCACATATTACACAGAGGTAAAATAATACACAAATTAAGTGTACCTCTGTGATTTTATTTTTGTTTCATACTAGTTTGAGTAACTAAATTTTTAAGCAGTGTCGTCTAAAACATAAGATTATATGTAATTTTAGCAACACGCCGAGAAAATCTTCGCTGACGCTCAGATTAACTCGGCCTATATGTTTATAAAACATATACTATGAAAACGGCGGTCTTTACTAAATACCGCCGCAATCCTGATACTCAGACATTATCTTTAAATTCACGTTTAAAGTCGATCTCGTTTATAAAAACATCTTTAAACAATACTCTCAGATCCCATAGAAGTTTCTTGTTCGCTTTGAAAAGCGCATACAACAGATCTAAAAGGCTCATACTGGTAAAGTTCGCATCTTTCAGAGAATATGCGAGTGAATTTAGTTCTTCATCTGTGAAATTGGTGAATGCCTCTTTGACTATTAGGCTGTTATTGATCTCATGTCCAAGTGTTGAATGCCACTTTCTTTCGTACTCTTTAAGCATGTTCGTTGAAACATCCCCTGCAGCAATGGCTTTGACAGCAACCTCTGCTGCCATTTTTGCAGCATCCATTGCATTTATTATGCCACCACCTGTGATGGGGTCGGATTGCCTTGCAGCATCGCCTATAAGCATGAGTCCATTTGCAATTGTACGCTCAATTGTGCCGCAAACAGGTACCCCTCCAACAACCATTTCTATAATCTTCCCTTCAGGCATGTTTTTATTAACAAAATCAGTAAGTAACGTCACTGCTCTTTTGTTACCCGATTTACTTCCCAGTATACCAATACCGACATTCGCTTGATTTTTGCCTTTTGGGAATATCCATATATAACCCGCAGGTGCAATCTCATTTCCAAGATAAAACACGCAATAGTCCTGATCAACCTCAACACCTGCGACTAAATATTGTACGCATGTCTCTATATCTGAAGGTTTCAGGGATGTATCAATACCTGCCCACCTGCCAATTTTAGATTCTATACCATCGGCACCGATCACTATTTTGCATCGTATGTTGGATTCTACGCCAAGATGCATTACTTTAACACCACAAACAAAATCATCTTCAATAATAAGTCCAATCGCACGGGTTTTGACCATTACATCTGCACCGGCACATGCGGCTTCATTGGCGAGTGCCCTGTCAAACAGTTTACGTTCAAGAACATAACCGACTTCTCCGCCGGAAACCTCTTCTGCCATCTCGACTTTTGTTCCATCGGGTGAGAATATACGGGAACCTTTTACATCAGCACATATCCAGCGTGGGTCAGGTTCAATATGCTGCCTTAAATGAAGTTTACCAACACCTTCAGCGCATCTAACCGGATCGCCAATCTCTTGCCTCTTTTCAATAAGCAACACATCAAGACCTTTTTGGGCAATGTTTTTTGCTGCGATAGAACCGGCAGGACCAGCCCCAACAATGACTACGTCATATTGGTCTTTCATTTTTTCACCTCAATAGCACCAACAGGGCACACTTTGGCACATATCCCACAACTTGTGCATGTTTCATCTGCTTCGATCCAGGTTTCAATAAGTTCAAGCGCGCCAGTTGGACAAACTCCAACACATGCGCCGCAATATCCACACTTGTATCGATTTACTTCAATAGTCAATAATCATCACCTATACTAAAAATATTATAAAATACCGTAAGTATCCCTATTTACATAAATGTTGTTATAATAGAGTTGCTCATGAGTATAAATTTTAATTCAAGTCATATATAATTCAATAAATTATAGATATTTATTGCATGCAATTGTTATGACAGAATATCATTGACCTCATAGGCAGCAACTTTCATATCGTGTAATACGATACCTAAATTCACATTTGCTTCAGTCATTGCAAATAACAATGATTTTGGATCGACAGTAACCGTTATCAATTTGCAGTCATCAGATTCTACAACAACCCTGTCTGGCGTCCAACCCCCAATTTCCGCTATTGCTGTTTCAGCAGCCATGAACATGGTTGCAGCCATCGCTGCAAATGTCTGTGCATGATCAGATTTGACATTAGATACAATTAGTAAACCGTCTCTTGACACTACTGCAACTGATGTTATATCTTTTGTTTTTGTGAGGCTGTTCACCACACCATTTAATTTCTCTATGGTAGTCATTTGTTCAAACTTTTATTATTTGAGTGATTAATCATGTACAATATTATTTAAATCATTCTAATACATATAGAAATCAATTATTAAGAATGTGATATTTTAATTTTCCCCTCGCTAGGGCCTTGGGACAATATTATTAGATATGCCCAAATTTGCTTAAAACAACCGCATCCTCATCCAACAAAATTATATTCCTAATATAATACTCCGCGTGATACTCTTTTAAGAAATCAATCACTTTTTCAGCAACATCCTTTGTGACTATAATTACCCTACCAATAAGTTTTATGTGAGGTATAGTATTTAACAAACCATGCCTTCTGTATTGATATTTACTACTGATTTTGAGAAACCTGCCCCAGAGATAATTTCACAGTACTTTTGAAAAGACGATATTGAAAAGATTTTTGGTTGTTTCAAGAGCTGGCTTGAATTGCAGCCTGTAAGGCATTTTGATGAAGGCCATATTGATGTTTATATTTTTATTTGCTATCTTGCATATCCGGCTATAGCACTGTATAAGAATAAAATAAGTGCTAATGGTTGGGAAGGAGTGAAGGAAGGTTTGGATGAAATGGGAAGAATCAGAAAAACTACTCTTACTATGGGAGGAGAGAAAATTGAAAAGCTTACAGTTTTCACAAAGGAACAAAAAGATATTTTGAAAAAGTTGGGTATGAAAGAAGAACTATTTCATAAGTAGTCTATAAAACCCGGAAGGTCAGGTTATATAGTCTTAAAACAATAATGCCATTAAATTGTTAACTGCTGCCCGATACATAAAGGGTTATGAAAGACTTGAGCCGGATGTGGTGAAAGTCGCAAGTCCGGTTCTTAGAATAGGGGGAGCGAGTAATCGCTCTTTCTTATTCGGCGGATTGCTTCGGCATCAAAATTACCTAAACAAGTACAATCTCTTTATCCACCAACCCTGCATCCGTAATAACAACCTTCGCCGTGTACTCATCCAACCCCACAATATCATACCCCCTGATCTCAATCCTCTTCTTATACATCGGAGCATCAAGCACAAAACTCTCAAACTCTCCACCCTCGCCTGCGATATTCACTCCTATCTTCTCGTTAAGTCGCACAAGTTTATCGATATCATTATTCGTAATCCTGCGCCCAACCCAAGTTTTATCAAGACCATACGCCGCAATACTGCTGAAAATAAACTCATACCCCAATTTTAGCAACTCCCGCATCT
>JAHYJJ010000235.1:0-1476 GCA_019429165.1 Methanosarcinaceae archaeon
TCGCGTCGTCGATCATGCCGATGAGGTAAGACTTCCGCCGCCGTCCGCCTTCGACTCCGACGGTGGGGCCGTGCATGACGTCGGCCATCCACAACTCGCACGCCTTCTCGAAGGAGAACCGGCGGCGGTCATTGCCATTGGGTTCCTCGGGACGCTTCCGCATCATCCCGGCGCGTGAGAGAAGCCGGTGCACCGTCGAGTTCGGCAACGCCAGATCTTCGGGCACCGTTCCCGTGGCACGCGCCCGCTCGATGACCTGCACCACCGACAGGGAGTGTAACTCGTCCTTGATGCTGACCAGCAGGTCCGCGACCGGGCCCGGGATGCCGCGAGAGCGCCCAAGATCACCGCGAGGTTTGGGGCGAAGCGCCTCGAAGCCGCCTCGTCTCCACGCCACCAGCCAGTCGCGAAGCGTCTCCTCCGCCACACGGGTGCGACGCGAGTACGGAATGGAATAGCTGCGTCCGGACTTCTCCCGCAGTTTGACGTAGAGACCCCGCTGCCCAACCTCCCGATCCGTCAGGTCCGCGATAAGACCGTAGCGGAACAGCGCGATCCGTTGGCTGCGATCCTCCTCTTTTGCGTCCTTCATCTTCCGTGACCTCCTTGTGTCCGGATGGATCCGGATTCTGGAGACCACAACTACACCGGATACCACGGAGGGTCCGCCCCCACCTTCTGTTGGCGGCGCTCCCGGCGCCGACGCCGGGGCTTTACCCGGGGGCCGAATCCGAGAGGCGGGGGAAGAACGGCAAGACGATCCGCGGACAATTCGCGCAGGCTCGGCAACGCCGACATCGTGCACAGAATCCGCCGCGCTTCACCCACCGAGGGTGTGCACCCGGCAAAGATCTGCGGCAGCAAGGTGAAAATCGCAAACAGCGCCGCCCGCACCGGCTGCAAGCGGCGCCGTATCCAGCGAACCGCACAAGGCAGCGAGATATCGATCGGCCGCAAAACGTCGGCGGCAGACTCGACGCTTCCGCTTACCTCCACGATCGCAACCACTTCCTCGACATCCGTCAGGTCGCCGCGGAAGTGACTCGACAGGCAATCGGGCAAAAGACTGTAGGTCGTGTGCGATTCAGGACAGTAATACCGGGCGATCCGCATCCCGGGAGGAGCGACCCGGGGATAGGTGCCATGGCGATGGAAGTGACAGCCGCCCTGCGGATGCGCAGGGCAGCGAACAAGGGTTGCTTCCCGCCACCCCTTTCGGGTAACGTATTCCTTGCTGGTGAGTGACGTTTGATGGCGAAGCTGCACCGGCCAGTGGCCCGCATGGTGGCGACCGTGGCGGGCCACACTATTCTGACCGCAGATAACGCCGATGTCACGATGTACGAAACGAAAACTCTTCCCGAATTCGACCACCGGAACATCTCTTCACACTCGACCACCTTCTCAGACGATTCCTCGATGGACCAAACCGGAACGACGGAGGGGGGGAATCACGGATTTACCTGAGAGACAACA
>JAHYJJ010000236.1:0-1465 GCA_019429165.1 Methanosarcinaceae archaeon
CTCGATATTTCTAAGATCACCTGTCACAAGATTATCTATGCAGATGACCTCGTGTCCTTTCTCGAGCAAAATGTCACAAAGATGCGAACCTAAAAATCCTGCGCCGCCTGTTACTATTGTTTTCATGATGATTCTCGTGTATTATGATCGTATTAAATCATTTGATAATTGTGAACTTCAATTGTCGAACCAATTATTGTGTGTGTTTTTATTATAATGATCTTTTCTATTTAGCCCAGAGTTCACAGAAAGTTGTAGCAACCTTTTCTCTGTGTGCTCTGTGGCCAGAAATTCACTCACAGGAGATCCGATTGAATTTGTCACAATGATATTACCTTCATTTCATCATCAACAAACTTTAAGCAAATACATTCTTTCAAACAAGTTATAATCGCCAACTAATCGCCAACTAATCGCCAACTAATCGCCAACTCTTAGTACATATTGTGTTGATCTGCCCTTTCCCTTGACCTTTAGTAGGCCCTTTTCAACAAGTTGGGATAATTCCACTCTAGCGGTTTCATCTGACACATCATTAAGTTCCCTATAAATTTTATTGTTTATGGATCCTTTTGTAAAAGCGGATCTCAAAGCGTTCCTTTGTCTATCATTCAATTCAATACCAAGGTTCTCTATTTCAGATATAACAACAGATTCTCCACCAGATCTAAAGATAACCTTTGTTTCAATATCCGATACTATAAACTCGGGCTCAGTAATCCCCCAATCCTTGCACGCATCTCTCATAAAATAGATGCCAGATCCATATTTTTCTATGTAGCCTATATCCCTCATCAATTGACAGAGTAGGGGATTTCTCGGAATATGTAATGGATTCTCAGGGGTTGTTCCGCGCGGAAAATTTCCAGGGCTTGAAATTTCAATTCTATCATCAAAAATAAAAACTCTAATATCAGACGGAGCTTCAAAATCCCTGTGTACCAAAGCATTGAGGACACCCTCCCTCAACGCTTCAATCGGGTATTCCAACTTATCAATTCTTCTAAAACTAAAAGGTGTCCTGAATCCAAACAATCTTATATTTTTTCTTATGAACTCTTCAGTTTGTTCTAACATCTCGGTCAATGTTCCAGAACAATCCAGACTATCCAACGTCGTTCTTGATATGTCCACGCCCTTAAATCTTGCACATAAGATCCTTAAAGGAATAAATCGCTGCGAATATTTACAAAAAAAGACAATACCCGCATTTGTTGGTTTCACCTCTTTATCGATCCTCTTCGCACAGCCTATGTTCATTAACACCTCCTCAAATCTCATTTGGGGTGGCATAGCAACCTTCCGTTTAGTGAATCTCGTCTTCAGGAACCAATCAACTTTTTCTTCATCCATATCCTCCAGGCCGGCACCCACACATGCCCGCTCGTCCCAGTAAACCTTTGATGCATTAATAGCAAGATTCCTTACTCCCTCAGACCCAAGTTTCTGGTTCGATTTACCAACC
>JAHYJJ010000237.1:0-1463 GCA_019429165.1 Methanosarcinaceae archaeon
ATTCATATCACTGCAATTCTACCTGCATCCGTGATGGTGTACCCATCCTCGCCTGTTATGTATCCCATTGCCTTGAGTTCACGCAGATGATTGTAAGCCATACCTTTGGAAATATTAATTATTTTACTAATTTCACTTACCGATGTTATACCGGATCGAATGTTATCAAGTATCTTCTTTTTTGTATCGGAAATGTTGAATCCAAGTATCGGGAAATCAATGATAGAGTTGTCCTCTTCCGTAACATAGACGACACGGCTCACCATATCACTTCTGGCATAGGCGCCAAACAGCGTACCAAACGCCTGTGGTTTGCGTCCGCCTGAGACGTTGATCATGACTTTGTTACCATTTGCATGTTCCTCTTCAATGAGATCGACAACATCCTGTGCCACACGGACAGGATCATAGAGTGACGTAACTTTCTTTTCAATTTTCAGTACGCTGCCAAATGTCAATTCCAGTGTCTCTTCTGATTGCTTTTTCTTATCATCAACTTCCTCTTCGGTTAGAAGAATGATCTTTGATGGAGAAAGCCTGGTCACACAAACGATTACCGGATTAAGTGCATATATTGTAGAGATCAGTGTTATATTAGTCATCATTACTGTATCTGGTTGTATTGTTTATATGCTTTACTATATTTGTTGTGTGCCATGTATAGTAATACAGCATAAAATATATAAATTATATGTTATTATATGTTTAACATGTAATGTACTATAACAAATGTTTGATTAGTGTGTGTGAATTTCACATGGATGGAAGTTGGTGAAAAAAATGGTGACAATGGAATTGAGTGATAAGATGTATTACGCCTGTGGATTGTGCAGTACCGATTCAAAGGTGCAGTGGCATCGCCCGGGCACAAATATATGGCATGAACATAAAGAGCATATCGATCTGGATGAAACCAATTCTGACAGACCGAAATATTTCTGGTGTACTCATCACAGGCGACCGCATGATTTTAAACGCGAGTGTCTGAAGTATAAAGCCCAGATCACTTACAATGGTGAGAACGGAAATCATAACAGTCCTACTATCCAGATGTCACATGATGATGTGCTGGTACAAATAAAAAAATTTGTAGAGAGCCATTCTGATGCGGTGAAATGGAAAAAAGTGGTGAAGACAAATAGTTTGCCGTGGCCGTGTGATCGACAGACCCGACTACTGGTTCCTGATATAATATATTGTAAACCTGACAATTCAATGAAGTTTCGATATTCTATCACGAATGTGATCGAGTTTGAGAGCGAAACATCTGCTGACACTATCGCCAGTAAAGTAGAGAGGTTCAACGAGTCTTCAAGAAGAATGATCGTGGATGGGGCACAGAGTAAGAGTGTGTTACCAAGGATCATTTTCCTGTATGATGCTCAAACCAAAATTTCTATTGAGGACGTAAAAAGAGCTGTCCAGCATGTGGGTGCAGAATACCTTGATGGCGTTGTTGTAGA
>JAHYJJ010000049.1:0-9579 GCA_019429165.1 Methanosarcinaceae archaeon
AAGCAGCACGCCACAATGTGGATGCACTAAAGGCAAAAGGCGCAAAGAAAGTATTGTTCGCATGTGCAGGTTGTTTCCGTGCAGCAAAGGTTGACTGGCCAAGATTACTTAATGAAGAACTTCCATTCGAAGTTGTTCACATAACCCAGTTCCTTGCAGATATGATCGATAAAGGTAAGATCAAATGGGAAGAGACCATCAACAAGACAGTTACTTACCACGACCCATGCCATCTTGGCAGACATGTCGGAGTATATGACGAACCAAGGAAAGTTCTCCAGAGCATTCCAGGTATCACATTTGTTGAGATGGATCGGATAAAAGACGAACAGCGTTGCTGTGGTGCCGGTGGCGGTGTGAAGGCAGGGATTCCTGATCTTGCACTTGGTATCGCAACATCCCGTGTCACAGATGCTATCAAGACAAAAGCCGATATACTTGCAAGCGCATGTCCATTCTGCCGCCGTAATCTTTCAGACGGCAAGGATAAATTGGGTGCAGATGTTGAGGTAGAAGACGTAATTGTCCTGACTGCAAAGGCACTTGGACTTAGTGTTGAATAAGGTTGGTTTTCATCCAACCTTTTTTCTTTAATATTTTTCTTACATTTTTTAGTTTGTATTCCACAGACAATCTTAAATATAAAATTGCTGTTTTTTAGTCATGCCCCTTTCCTATGAACTTCTTGGTAAAATGTTTGTGTATTTAGCAATCGCTATGTTTTTAGTGACATCAATTGCATTATTACTTGGTGCCTACAGTTTCAGGAAACACAAAATAATATTTCCAAATTTCATTTTATTTATGTTATATCTCTACTACTCACCTGCAAAATGGATGTGCAGGGTCTTTTTTGTAAAAGAAGAAATTGTGGATGAAATATTGATCGAGATCAGGAATGCGGTGATGCTCGAGAAGTTCAAAAAGACAAAAGAAAGGCGTGCTGTTATCCTGCCGCAATGCATGCGGCATCCTGAATGCAGAGCGCGATGTGATCCAATCTTTGGTTATGAATGCACTAAATGTGGCATGTGTGATATTAAATGTATTATTGATGCTGCAGAGATGTACAATTTCAAAGTCTTTGTTGTGCCCGGTGATAGTTTTGTTCGCAAGATACTAAAATCCTATAAACCAAATTCATGTCTTGGAGTAGCATGTTATGTGGAATTGACCGAGTCGATGCAGGCAGTTTCAAAGTTCATGCCGGTTCAAGGTGTTTGTTTGATGAAAGATGGTTGCTACAATACAAAAGTAAATGTGATTGAAGTTGTTCAAAAAATGGAGATGTGTGATGTATAGTATAATCGGAATTTCGCTGGCTATTATTGCTGTTGTATCCATATTTTTGGTAATTTTATCTTTGTTCATGAGTCGTGCCAGTCTCAATATGAATATCTATATCCCCGGTTTTTTCGCAAACATACTTGACTTTTTCTATCTGCCTATAAAAGCACTTTTCCATAAATACTCTGATACAATAAAACTGGATAAATGGATGGTTTCCCTCAAGAACATGGCACATAAATCTGATTTTAAAAAGACAAAACATCGGTTGCTGCTTGCACCGCATTGTATGCGTGCACTTGATTGTCCGGCTGCATCCACAAAATACGGAATTGAATGCATCTCATGTGGCAAATGTATCTTTACGAAGATAAAAGAAGATGCAGAGCGGTTTAATTATACACTCCACATCATTGCAGGTTCATCGTATATTCGTCATATCGTAAAAAAGGAATCGGCTGATGGTGCACTTCTTTTAGCGTGTAATTATGAACTGAATAAGGTCATGCGCTCATTGAAAAGCAGTGACATTGATACATATGGTGTCCCCCTTTTAAATGATGGCTGCTACGCTACTGAAATAGATCACGATAATCTTATAAAAGTGCTGGAAGAATTTAGCGAGTGAGGGGAGTAAGCTCCCTTCTGTTCGTGCAAAATTATTCATATTTGTTATGAATACGGGCTCAAAAGAGCACCTCGCATTGACGGCATTCGGCTAAGCGTACCAATTTTCAGATGCAGTCTAAACACCTGTTATCATCTTACTTGACTTGCACCCACGAAGTTTCGCCGTTCCATCCACTTACCATGCGACCTCATCCTTTGCGGAATCATAGCATTAACACGGAGTGGTATCGTTTCTGTGCCAGCATGTGGCCTTGACTTGTGGTCAAGGGTACATGAGTTGTAAACAACTGCCCGAGCTCTCGCCCGACGCCCTTTACAGGCGCTCGTGTGTTTAGATGGTGGGGAGACTTTCCTCAGATCCTAAAGACCCGGTGACCGTCCTTCCTCTCTCGCAAAGATTTTGTATAGCATGGTTTGAATATAAACGTGTTGCATGCCCATTCCAGATCGATCCAGTGGTCACCATATCACCTATTCCAATCGATACATATTTTAATATCCCGCATCAATCTACCCTGCATGGGATATCAGGAATACCTTGCTGCACGTGAGATCGTTTCAACGTTCGGGCAACCAATACTTGTATACGCAACCTTTGTTTCAATGATCTTGATTTTGTTGTCATTATATTATTTAGTAAAACGCGAAGAACGTTTGATCGAATATTCTATCAAATTGCTTCAGGTGAACACGATCCTGATCGCCCTTGGATTTGTAATTCTAATGTGGTTCCATTTCAAGATATACAGCACGATCGAGGTAATATATCCTGAATATGTGACCGCGTACATGTACCAGACAAGTGGTATACAGTTGACATCATCAAGATTTGCAATACCGCTATGGATCGAGACTGAGAAACTCTACTTTTGGGCATTGTGCCTGTCGCTGTTTGCATTGCAGATCTCCAGAAAATATCGTGACACTGCAAAAGGTATCATTGTATCCCTGAACGTCATACTTTCGTTTTTGGTCATTATCACGTACCTTTATTCAAATCCATTCACCGAACCACTGCCAATAGTACATTCAGAGATAACCAATTGGTCGCAGGCGATTGCGGCACAGAATCCACAGATCGTAGGACAGATCGCTATGCAACTTTTTGGACGTATCACATATTATTACAATACAATGTATATGTGGACGCACCCTCCAATGCTTTTTATTGCCTATGCCTCGCTTGCAGTGACGTTTGCAGGATGTGTGTTCATGCTGCTCAAAAAAGATGAGATCTATGACAAGATCGCATACAACCATGCGAAGATCGGTTATTTTTTACTCACAGTCGGGATGCTCATCGGTTATCCGTGGGCAGTAATGGCATGGGACGGCGACTGGTGGTGGGATTCGAAGATCAATGGCTCTATCATGATGTGGGTGCTGTACAGCGCATATCTGCACACACGAATACATCTGCATAAAAAGGGTATGTGGGAAGTCACTGCTATTCTGGGAATCGTGTGTTTTATTTCACTGGTATTTACTTATCTTTTGACTTATGTAGTTCCGGGAATTCATTCGATGGCACAGATATAAATGTGATGAAAAGAGGGATATCAATGAGCAGTACAAATTCCAGTTCAAAGATCAATTTAAGTTCAAATTTCAACCTGAAAAATTACGATTATTATCTCATACTTGCAACATCTTTCGCACTATTGCTGATCGGGATCGTCTGTGTTTTTGGCGTGTGGTATACTTACGATCTCTACACTGAAAATCCCAATTGGCAAAGCACTATCCAGTATCCTGAATACATAAGCATGATGAATATGTACGTATATCCATTCGTTCTTGTATTGTTGCTTTCACTTGGTCTTTGTATCCCAAAACGTATTGTTCCACGAACAAAACTAATTAAAGCCACAGGCATCATACTTCTCCTCACACTAATCGCATTATTTATCGGCGGGATTGAACTTGGAATGTCATTCATATTACTTATGTCAATAGCAGTACAGGCTGTTGTTTTTGTTTTGACTATAATGAAAAGTGGATCACTCACATTTGAACGTGAAGGTCACCTCATCCAGATCGGATCATCGTTGCTGCATCTTGGCACAGTGTTGTTCATATTCGACTTTGCGAGCATGAGGGATAGCGTATATCACATACCGATCTTCTGGGTGGTGACATTGCTTATTGGCATTGGTACTTTTATGTCATTTTATCCGTCTGAAATATCAAAACTGGGTCGAAAGATAGCATTGCATTGAAGTATCTGATTCAGGGGATATTTATGAAATCGTCATGCCGACACATTAATATGTATCCTTGTTTTTATTCAACAAAACAAGATGCATAATAGAAATTCAATCCAGATATGGATTTTAAATTTTAATTCGAATTTAAACTTTAAAAATATACTATTGAGGTAAACACGTGACTGATGATCAATTTGACCTTCATGCCGGGTATGTCACTTTCAAAAACCCTATTGCACTTGCCACGATGGCAGGAATAACAGACAGTGCTTTTGCTAATAAACATGCAGGCCGTGCAGGTTTGGTAGTTATTGGCAGTTTCAATCTAGATGAAAAAACGAACGATGCAGCATCAAAGATCGTTGCAAGAGGTCGGGATGAGTTTATTTCTGATGACCCTTTTGAGTTTTTGAAGAACGAGATCGAAGGCATTAAAAGCGACAGTGTTGTGGCTGTAAGTGTCAGAAGCACAACCATTGAACCATTGCTGGAAGCCGCTAAGATCGTCAAGGATGCAGGAGCAATTCTTGAACTTGATGCACATTGCCGTCAGGAAGAGATGGTCAGTATCGGTGTTGGAGAACCATTGATGCATGATATCCCCCAACTTGTTGATTGGATCTGCAAGATCAAAGAAACAGGGGTTGTGCTTTCAGTCAAGATACGTGCAAACGTTGTCAATAATATAGATCTTACAAGGGCTATAGAGTCAGCAGGTGCAGATATTTTACATGTGGATGCCATGGGTGAAGTTTTGGGTGCCGATCTTCGTGCAATACGAACCATTCGAGATTCTACGAATATGTTTTTGATCGGTAACAATTCGATCACCTGCTTCAAAGATGCAAAAGACATGCTTGCACGTGGTGCAAATATGATCTCTGTTGCAAGAGGCGTATTGAATGATTCTACCCCTGACCTTATATCTGAATTGGTATACGATATTACGAATTTCCAGATAAATGAAGGATGGTACAATGCACCAAAGCATATCTGTGGTGGTGAAGGTGATTTGCGTGCGCTTGCATTTTGTTGTCTTCCTGTGAAACCATGTGCGGTACACAATAAAATCGGTAAATTGGGCTTTTCCGCACAGGAATTTGCGAATTTAAAGATGGGATTTGCAAAAGGAACAATGCTTGAATATGGGGATAGTACCTGTTTTGGCAGTCTTGTATGGTGCTGTAAACTCTCAAAACCATGCTTTTTGCGTGATGGGGTATTGGATATGATAGACTTATCCGGTGCGGAATATATGCGGTTGAAGAAAGACCTTGCAACTTATATATTAGATAATGCTAAAATACCTATTAATGAATGTTAGATTAAAACGCCCTCTTGTATCTGGATATACGTCTAATTCTTATACAGTTGCTTCTTATATTGCACGTTGCGCACAACTTGCAATGGTCATGGAAGTATCGGCACATCCAAAACCTGGAAATGTTGACAGGACCCATGATTACGAAGATACGCGATTTGAGCATTTTTTGGCATCTGCTGTGAGCATTTATCCTGTTATGGAAAATGCTGCAAACAGCACGGACAATAAGGTTTTCCCTGGCGTAGGATCCCTTATTCACAGTGCAGTGCGTGAGAGTGCAAACTGGCAGAATGGTGGTAATACCCATTTTGGGGCATTTATTCTTCTGGTTCCGCTTGCAATAGCAGCAGGCAACATTTTTCAAAACGAACATGAATTTACCATTGATGAACTTGTGTCATGTGCACACGATATTGTGAAAAGAACGAATACTCAAGATTCTATTGAGTTTTACAAATCATTTGAAACTGCCAAAGTGCGTGTAAATCCTGTCGATGAATTCGATCTACAAGACATTGGCTCCATTAATTCATTGGATGATGATAATATTACCCTTTATGACCTTATGGAAATATCAAAGGGTTATGATATGATTGCAGATGAATGGGTAAATGGTTTTAAAAGGTGTGCCAATTGTGGTGAAACTATAATTCAGTGCATGGAATGGACTGGATCTGATCTATCTGATATACCTGGCAAATCAAAGTTAGATATCAATGATGTTGTGGTATATGCGTTTATGAAAACATTATCTGAAAACAGAGATACATTCATCCAGACTAAATTCGATGAAAAGACTGCTGACTATGTATCCGGGCGTGCTCGTGATATATTGCTGAAATTTAAGCCACAAGAAGCAGGTTTCGATGCAGTGCGCCTTGCAGTTGAAGAATTCGATGATGAACTGCTTAGTAAGGGTATAAATCCTGGTTCGACTGCGGATATTGTTATTGCAGGATTGTTTATCGCCTTGCTTGGAGGTGTAAGATTTTGAGGGGCCCAGACCTTGATAAATTTGGAATATGTGATGGAATATCGGAGACAATAGTTACTACCATGCAAGGGTGGTCACCAAATGCTGCACCTATTGGAATTATAAGAAGGGATGATCGTATTATTATAAGGCTCTTCAAAGGTTCAACCACTTATTTTAATGTGCAGTCAGAAGGTTTTTTAGTGGCAAATGTGGTCAACGATCCTGTAATTTTAGTGAGGTCTACATTTTCGAATTTGAATCAGGCAGATTTCAATTTTTTACATGTTGAGGGGCGTAAAGTTCCGGTATTGAAAGATGCGCTGAGTTGGGTGGTTTTCGAATGCTGTAACATGAAAGTAACTGAAAAAACGCTTGTTGCAGAATTAAAACCCCTGCATGCTCATGTTAATCGATGCACAGTAAAAGCGCCAAATCGTGGATATAATGCAGTCCTAGAAGCTGCGGTCCATGCAACAAGATATAGAATATCAGGTGATGAAAAATATTTGAAATTAATTAGTGCATACTCTGCTATTGTATCTAAGTGCGGGGGCGAACAAGAGAAAAACGCTATCAGTATCTTACATGAATATATGGATAAATAATGTATTATGTGGGTTGTACCCCCCTATTTCCACTGCATGTTTAATCATTATAAATGATATCGCATATCTATTTTTATAATCATGGAACATAGTTAAAATATTATTTTTAATTTAATATCGTATTGCATCAGGTGATATATTTATTTTTACTACTATTATTGTATGATGTATATACACTACCCCCTGATTTCCACTGCGCATGGCGATTATATTATACATTAATATATGGCACAGCGTATCGTTTAATTAGATATTTTAGAAAGATATAATAATATCAATAACATATCATATTTCATGAAATTGCAAAATATCGCTTGGGGAATTACAGGAGCAGGGCATTTTTTAAATGAGAGTTATGAGGTTTTCAAAGAAATTAAATTAAGGAATCGTAAAATTCGGATCAACACTTTTGTTTCAAGCGCTTCAGAAGAAGTTCTACGTATGTATGGGCTTGAAAATAAACTTGTGAAATTATCTGGCGGGGATTATCTCGAGGAGATATATTTAGAAAGCGAACAGGGTAAGAGTTCGCCAAAAGCCGGCAGATTTCTGCTTGGAAAATATAATGCTCTTTTTGTCACACCTGTCACATCCAATACTGCTTCAAAGATCGCATATGGGATTGCGGATTCATTGATAACTAATGCAGTTGCACAGGCTGTAAAGGGAGGTGTGCCTGTATATATTGTACCTGTTGACATTGCAGGCGTTGTGCGCTCAGAGATGCCCTATATGATCGATAGGGATATTTGTATGAAGTGTGAAGTATGCACTCCAGGAGAAAAATGTCCACACGATGCTATCATAGATCAAATTGAATTGCTAAAGTGTACCGGTTGCGGAATTTGTAAGGAATTATGCCCTTATGATGCAATAAAGGGAGGAGAGGTAGAACTCAGGGTGCGAGATGTGGATGAGCGGAATGTACAGATAATTCGAGGACTTGAAGGGATTACTGTACTTGAAAAACCAGAACACATTTTGGAGTTGTTTTTTCAGGATTGATAACTGTAGTAGTTAGACAGTTTATGTCCCAAATTTAAGTTTAATTTTAAATATCCTGATAATCTTTTTGCCAAAACCGACAATCATCTGTTTAATGACAAAGGCTGTGGGAGTTTTTTCGCCCCCTGCACGCACTTTTCCCTGTCGTATCGCCATCAGTATGGCATTGACATCGACCGTATTATCTTCTATATCGATGTCTGTGTATGCTTGCCCCACCATCGGTGGCGTGTGTGCATCACTTCCACCAACCTGCGGCAGGTTGAGTGACTCTGCAGCCTTTTTTGCTTTTCTATTTGGACGGTCATCAAGACATCGTGAATTTAAAGTTTCAACAGCATCAATATCCAGACCCTCAACATATCCAATGCCATGCGATGTAAGCTTAAAAGGGTGCGGTATGATGACCACTCCACCAAGTTCCCTTGCTCGCTCGATTGTTTTTTCGGGTGAGAGGTGTGGTCCTATATTCTCATTGATCCCTATAACAAGAATGTGTCCTTTTGAGGACATTACTTCGATTCCAGGGATTACAATAAGATCCGTGCCAAGTTCTTTTGCCCTTTTGGCACATGCAATTCCGCCTTCAATAGTATCGTGGTCACAAACCGCAATACCGTCAAGACCATTTTTTTCAGCATGCATGAGTATAGAATCAATATCAGCACTGCTATCTTTTGAATAACATGAGTGAACATGAAGGTCAAATCGCATATTAAAAAAAGAGCATTAGAGCTTATATATATTTTGAATAGTTTCTGCTACAAAAGAGAATATGTGTTCTATAGTTTGAACAAAAATCTTGTTATGAAAAGCATTGAGATCACTGCAACAACTACTATTATATTAGAGGGAATTAAATGATAAATGTCATTTATCACATTCATAAATGAATGAACGATACTATACTCGTAATCTAATTCAATTGTATCTGCGGATGCAAGTGCAAGTACAAATAACGAAGTTACCCACAAGAGTGCAAAAGAAATCATTATTAGTGATTTTGAAATCATGATGGTCCTATGGTTATTAATTAATATATTTTTACAACTATAATTTTGAAATTGTGTCCTATGGATATAAATTGATATATTTTTAAGTAGTGTCCTAGTTTAGACCGCATAATTTAAAATTAAAAAATTGCTCCCAATTCCATTGATGATCCGCCAAACCTTCCAACATTGCAGGAGTATCAGTTTTGGTCAACTTGTCCATAAAGTTCCAATAAAAATGAAATATTCCGAATGAATTTATTAGTTTTTGCTTCTTTTTCGAAAAGCATTTTGTATCTCTAACTAATCTGCCCTGCCTTTCACGACAAATACTCTTCATATTTTCGATATCTGTAGTCTTAATTTTATTTATGTTGAAAGTTCCATAAATGACTTTTTTGATTTTATCAACAACTCTCCCTTTTTCCCTTATTTTTATAACTTGCCCATAATCAACACATGACTCAGCATAGTATTCAGGAATAGTATTTGTATAGTCATCATGTCCGTCAGAAAATATCTCAATTTTCATATCTGGAAAAGGTAATTGTAC
>JAHYJJ010000238.1:0-1452 GCA_019429165.1 Methanosarcinaceae archaeon
AGTCGCAATTGAATTAGTATTTGAAGTCCGACAGGGCAGGGTCTGTGTTTATTATTCGTCGGCTTCTTCATGTTCCGATTCTTCGCACACTTCAGACTTCTCTTCTTTCTTCCCCATCTTGTTCTTGACAGAAATTATCTTATCAATAACATCAGGCACACATTCTATGATCTTGCCCAGGTCGGTCTTGCCGGATATTGTGAGCAGGCGTGCTTCGTTTTCAGAGATCACAATGAATGCAATCGGCTCGATCTTCGCACCCGCGCCGCCTCCGCCGCCAAAGCCAGATTCACCTTTGTCGCTCTTTCCTTCCCCACCGCCGCTTCCAAATCCAAAGGACACCTTTGTGACTGGAATTATCGTCTTACCTGCGGCTACAACAGGTTCACCGATAACGGTCTTTGTGTTTACTAATCGTTCGAGTTCGCCTGTAATTTCTTTAATTATGTTTTCTACACTCATATTCCTATCACTCCCATAGTTTTAGTAGGTACTAATATTGTAAGATTGGTTCAGTAAAAAAAGTAACCCCCGGGAAGTGAGGTGTTTTGAACTATACGCCGTTAATTTGAGATAAAACCCAATCGTGAACTGCTTTCACACGTTCAAGCGCTTCTGACCTTGAAAACAATTCTTTGTTTGGGGGTGTGAATACATCATATCTATATTCCACTGCAAAAGGTGTTAGATCATCAATATCGTACAACTCATCCGGCACTTCAATCTCATGTTCAGAGCACAAATCCATCAGTTCTCCCAGGTCATGTGTACGTCTGAAGGGAATTATCTTTGCAATAAGCAGCGCTTTTAAAAGTTTCTCAATTGCCTGTTGTGCATGAAAACCAACGATTTCAGAAGAGACATCTTCATCGTCCACGACCTTATCAAGCAATACAATATCCTCTTCCGCTTTTCGTATCGACATGGAAACAAGTTCATTGCGAGCATCGGCATCACTCACCATAAACCACCTTTCCTTCACGAAGCGCTGGATATAGCACAGTTCCCATTATATCTCCATATCGTTTGACTTCATCCGTTGAAAAGACCAAAACGTCTACAGGCACTCGAAGTGGTCGCAGAGCACGCCGAATCTTTGCCGATTCCTTGCGTCTGGCCGTAACCTCATGTTCAATGACAAGCAGGTCAATATCACTATCCTCTCTTGCATCTCCTCGGGCATGAGACCCAAAGAGTATGATTTTTTCAGGGTGCGCCACATCTACGATTTGCGCTACAACCTGATCCAGTATTTGAGGGGATATTATTTGCATTTTTGACCACCGGTGTACAATTGAGATTATGTGTGTAACTGTTATTACTTTCTTTTATGATGCTTATTGATAATAAGATATTCCTGATGAAGCAACCTAACGATCGCTTCTGATGAAGCAACCTAACGATCGCTTCTGATGAAGCAACCTAACGATCGCTTCTGATGAAGCAACCTAA
>JAHYJJ010000050.1:0-9428 GCA_019429165.1 Methanosarcinaceae archaeon
ATAGAGACTTTCAGATTGTTTTTTGAGTTGAACTGCCGCAGAACCTGATGCAATTATCTTGATATTTTCTTTTTGGTCATATATGGTTTTTAACCACAAATCCCATTCATCCGCATGCTGTATTTCGTCCAAAAATAGATAAACAGTACCCTCTGGCACTTTATACTGTCTGTATGTCTCAATTATTTCCGTAAGCGGGAATTTATTTACAAAAGGATCATCCATCCTTATGTACAGAATATTCCCCGGCTCAATGTCTTCCTTGATCAGATTGTCTATAATCTGATGCACCATTGTTGTCTTGCCAACACGCCTGGCACCAAGAAGCAGAAGTATACGATCAATTTCAAGATAGCCCTGTATCTCGGCTACTTTTGGTCTTACAAACTTCTGTTTTAATTCGTCGGGAACTTTATTTGTGCCCCACCACACATTTTGTCTCAAAAATGCTTTTATGAGTTCTTCTTGCATATGGTAAAATTCGACTTATTGCTATATGTAGTTTACTATAAATCCGACTTAAAGTAGTTTGCAACATACTTTAAGTCAGATTTTTCTCACCCCTAACCACATCTTCAACATACGCACGCAGCACTTCAGCAACACTCCACGCCTGCGAGATACACCCACGCGGTTTATGTGGGGCGTCGCCATCGAATATCTCGGATATTGTCCCTATACCGCCATCCTGCAAGTGTCCCCCGAATCCAAGCAATAGCGCGCGCGCATACTCCCTGCTCTCTTTGGAATGGTTGTTGACTTTTGTATACGCAGAAACATAAGGACCCATAAGCCATGCCCATACAGTACCGTTGTGATATGCCATATCTCGCGCGACCATATCTCCTTTACACAGTTTCTTGCACAAGGGGTCATTCATTGCCAAAGTCCGAAGTCCCACAGGTGTCAAAAGGTCGCGCTCAACCCTGTTCACAATATCGATCTCCATCTCCCGTGATAACATAGTGTATGGAAGTGAAACTGCAAGTATCTGGTTTGGTCGGATCGATGCATCCCGACTGACCATGCCGCTCTCACCGGCATCAACACTACCGGAAACACTACCGGAAACACTACCGGAAACACTACCGGAAACACTACCGGAAACACTACCGGAAATATTACCGTAAACACTACCGGAAACACTACCGGAAACACTACCGGAAATATTACCATCAACACAATCAAAAAGACACTTCTCATCCGAATTCCAGAACGTAGCAGCATAACTTTGTTTAACATTATCCGCCAACCTGTCGTAGAAGGATGGGTCTTTTTGCAAATGTTCTGCCATATGGGATGCGGTCTTTAGTGCATTGTACCACAGGGCATTGATCTCACATGCCTTGCCGCGTCTTGGTGTCACTTCAAAGTCGCCGATCTTTGCATCCATCCATGTCAGTTGGCTTCCGTGTGTGATCAGTCCATCCACATCCATACGAATGTCAAAATGAGTGCCATTCATGTAGTTCTGAATGATGCTGTCAATAGTGTCCCACATTTTTCCGACAAATTTTGCATCTTTGGTATATGCAAAATATCTTCCCACTGCATGCACGAACCACAGCGAAGCGTCTACGGTATTATAATCCGGTTTTTGCTCACTCAGGTCAGCAAATCGGTTCGGTATCAAACCGTCCTTGCAATTCTTTGCAAAACTCGAAAGTATCTGTGCAGCATCGTCGAACCGTCCCGTCACAAGTGTAAGTCCGGGCAGAGATATCATCGCATCCCGTCCCCAGTCAGAGAACCAGTGGTATCCGGCTATGATCGAACGTGAACCGGTAGATGTACGGTTCACAATGAACGAATCCGCAGCAGGTATAAGGTTAAGAACAAAGTCATCGTCAAGTTCCGTTTTTTCTTCAAGTGAGCGTAGCCGCACAAGTTCTTGCTCGTACAGTTTTTCAACATCACTTACTTTCATGGGTGATAAGTCATCTGCCGATGCAACAACAAAAAGATTGTTCACACCCTTGTGAAGTTCGATCTCAAAATATCCCGGGTTATAGTTATCCTCCATGTATGCCTGCCCGCGTAAGCGTTCGGTATCATATTCAAGATTGTAGAACCATGTTCCACCTTGTAAGTATCTGGTATTGGATGTAAGTGATAGTGAAACGTTATTTGCTGTTAATGTTGTTCCAAATTCACTCATGCTCTGTGAAAAATCAACATTATCCGACCTTATGGTGTGGTGGAAATTCCGCATGCTGATAAGCGGATAAAGACGCAGTATTACATTGCTGGAACCGTCGTCTTCACCACTATCGTCACCACTATTGTCACCACTATCGCCACCATTGTTCACTTCGTATTTTATGACGGTAGTATTTTGTCCATAGACCATGAAAACACGCTTGACAATCTCCATATCTCCTATCTGGTAGACAGAAGTTGGAAAAGGATCAACAGAAAATTGTTTTAGATATTCAAAACCTGTGGGATAAACCGTGTTCGGATATTTGTGTGTTGAAAGACGGAATATTTTCTCACCGACAATGATCTCCTCATCGATCGATGAGAGCAAAACAGTCCTGTCAACAGGTGGATTCAGTGCAGCGACCAGCAGTCCATGATATGTTCTTGAATTTGCACCAATGATCGTTGATGAGGCATATCCTCCAAGACCGTTGGTAGTTATCCATTCCTTCTGTATTCCGTGTTCGTAATCAAGAACACCATTATAAGAAAAACCAGCCCTGCTCATACTTCATGCTTCCATCTATGATCAAATCGTATTTAGTCAATCATTTATTCATTCAGTAAGTTATGTTAGTTGTTCTTAACTCCACGTGAGCAACACGCCGCAAGCGGCGCACTCCTCCGAAATCAATAAACGATATATTCACAAATAACAAATTAATTATTTTCTAAGTTGGTTTGAATATGACATTGCATATTATGTATTTCTTATAGGTAAGTGGTTATGGGATGCGCCGCCTTGGGCGGTTGTTTATCGTATCTTATCAAGAAGCCGGATATTGTCAAGCATAAGGGCGCAACTCCATCCAAGCGGTATTGCCCACGCAGGATAGCCTGTGAACTTGTCCACCTGTTCAGGGAGCAGTCCCGTGCTTGTCGTGCCTCTTAGTGACCATTTGATGTAATCTGTCGCATCTATGACCAATTGCCGCACTTGTTTCTCGCTGCCGGATTCACTTTGAAGTGCGATGGCAAGCGAAAGCATTGTCTTTGAAAGCCATAGTGTGGTCACAATCCAGGGATTTCCTTCGATATAATTATCACCTTCATACCGCAGAATTCCATAGTGGTCATTGACCTTGATCCTTAATTTTTCTTCTATATTCTTGATCATCGAATAGATCATTGCCCTCTCCTCACGATTGTTCGGGGAGAGCATATTGAACGGAACGATCATCCCAAGTATGCTTGCATCAACTGTGGGATCAAGTTTTTTATCGATAATTCTTTTTGCAAAATATCCCTCATTCAACCATAGTTTTTCTATTGTTTTCATTTTCACAAAATCAGCGTGTTTTACCCATCGATCGGCAAGACCGGATTCGTCATATTTCTCTGCAATATGAGCAGCAGCAACAAGTCCGGCATACACCGAAGCATTCGTATAACTGAAACGACCGTAATACGTCTCCCAAAGATCAATACAAGGATCATGCACGCCGCGTCGGCTTCGTTTCATCAGGTATTCGGCACCGCGCAGTACCAAAGCCCACATGTCTTCGAGGAACTCAACCTTTGTGATTCCTTCTAGTGAGCGATAGTATGTATCAATTGCATGCAGTGTTGCACCCGTTTCATCTATCTGGGTCGAGTAATCAAAATTCCCCCACGAAGGTGCGGTGTTCCCATCAAGCCAGTATCTCTGGAACCATGAACCATCAGAGAGTTGTGTTTTTTCACACCATTTGAAGAACCGATCACAATATTCTGGATAGCCTGCATCCAGTAATGCCAGTACAACTTCCACACCATCGCGGTTCCAGCAGAATCCATATCCCCCACATATCTCAAAGTTCGAATCAAACTCAGGTGCAGCAATAAAGGAGCCATGTTTTTCATCATTTAAAAGATTTAACGTAAGAAGTGAGCGGTTATATGCACTTAACATCTCCTGCTTTGCCACATTGTGTTCTCCAAGCACGGGGAGGCTCAACACATTCTTTTTTGAAAGCCACATGATCCAGTTGTCACGTGTTTTTTCAAACACATTGTCAATTGGCTGGTTTGCGAGTTCACGCATACGTTTGTACAAACGTGTTCTTTTCTGGGCAGCACCGATGAGTACAGTTATTTCGGTCTCACTGCCGGCTTCAACATCAAAATCCCATCCAAGCGCACTGTTAAGTTGACCTATATCTTCCTTGTTGTTTTGCAGTTTTCCATCTTCCATGTCATACTTTGCATTGGTCCACCAGATGGTATCCATCGACTTGCCAACTTGCCATTCTTTAAAATCAGGCATCCCCTTAAGACCGATGTAGTAGTCCTGCCAGTACTGCACAAGCAGTTTCTCGTCCGAATCACAAAAACATGAGTTCTTTTTATCCATTTCCCCGACACTGAGATTCGAGTAATAAAAGAATTTACCTTTCAACCGCTTTTTCGAATATATCTTGAATTTGCGGATCAATATGGGGACTTCCGGATGAACAAAGTCAAGGATCGAGATTTTGATGCCGGAGTCGTGTGATAGTTCCGTAAATACAATGTTGGAGTCTTCAATGTATTCCTGAGTAGAATGCCACTCATGGCTATTGAACCACAATAGTTTATCGCCATTATGAATGCATGCCAGCGAATCCTCTACATGCTGGGCATAGTCGCGTCTTGGATAGAAAAATCCAAATATCTCTCCTTTTCCCCCCATTGTGACAAGCAATCGGGAATTACCAAAGATCACATTCGGTTGTCTTATCAAGTACTTTCGCCTCGCAAAAGATGTTCAAGTTTTGCACCCGGTGGTGCAAGAGATATGGAGTGCTCGCATAAATCGTGCCCCATGCTTTTGCACCTGATCTCGCGCACATGCATGGTCTGACCCAAAACCTCTGTTATAAATCCTGCAAAATATCCACTCATATATCCACATACCGGACGTCCGCTCTCCTTAAAATTATCTGCAATGAACGATTCGTAAACAAATATCCGCCCGCTCATGGTTTCACAATCGCATTCAATGTCAAGGATTCCCCATCCGGTTGCCATGAACAACTCTTTCAAAACATCTTTAAAATTGCTCTCATCTATAGTTGTAATTACTTTAAAGTACCTGGCTGCATTTATTCCGCCTTTTAGCCCGCTCAGCATCAACAATCCATCAGACTGCGACACATTTTCATATAGTGTTCGTATGATGTCCACGAATGTTGTTGCGCGTGCTATCACTGCTCTTTCCCCAAGCAGGTTGAGCGGAAATTCCACGGTTTGTATCATCTTGTTACTTGAAATTCCGTATTCCACATCCTGCACAACGTCGAGGCCTTTTAAGTTTGCAGCAAGTTTTTCCACATCAACGTTTTTTTCAACTTGCGTAAAAATGATGTATTTCCCTGTTTCTGCGTGTCCGGTATTATCAAGGTACCCAAACCGTATATTCACGTTATTATCTGCAAAAAAACGCGTGATATTTGCCTGTGAACTTATCGTGTCAACATAACTTATATCAAACCAAATAATATTCGCAGTATCATCTGTACTACAGAACATGCAAAGATCCCGAACGATATTAACAACTCCGTATCAATCTTACCAACTCCATACCAATCTATAATTCTCCCAAAAATATCATGCAAGCATAGCATTAATCCATTTCGCTCAGCCGTTTGAACACCTGAGATTTGAAATCCATAATGACTGCCATGAAATTAACAGCCGCATCGAATGGTGATGAATGTATGCTGAAATATGAGTGGACATCGCCGTCATCCAGCCATTTAGTACACATGTAATAATAGTGGTCTGATGTCAGCAGGTGTTTCCAGATGCGTAAAAGTTCTTTGTCGCCTGTCTTTTTGACATACGGTCCAAGTTGTTTTGCCTCTTCAAAACAACGCCTCTGCATATCATTCCCAAGCCATGCGCTCGTATCACGTTCCATATCAGCCCATGAGATCGTTGAAAAATCTCCTACATCGATTTCCGCAACCGGTTTGTACATATCTACGACTTCGGATGGAGTGTTGAAAGTGAGATTCCTCTTTATAACTTCATCCGGCAACGCACGTAAGAACTGGAATATACCTGTAGTTTCCCATTGATGTTCCCCAAATGTCTCATAATCCATAAATATATTTATCGTTTCTCCACCTGCTTCTGATGCCCAGGTAGCCCATTTGTCTGCTGTGAGCGGGTACTGACTCCACCATTTTGCAGAGAATCTATACCCGATATCATCACTGAGTTTGAAGTTCCTCATCAACAATGCAATGTTGCTGTCTTTTGCTTTATACACATGGTTTGGGGTGCGCCAGCCAAGCAGATTCTCTACGCCTTCTGTAAGTATTGCCTTGTATCCCAGATCAGATGCCGTTTTTGCAATGCTGTTATTGTACAGCAGTTCAGTATTTCTAAACACTTCGGGTTTCACTTTTAGCAGGTCAAAGACAAGATCGCGATGTTCACGAACCTGTTCTATGAACTCGGTCCGATCTTCGAACAATCCGGCAAGTGAATGGTAGTTAGTCTCATCCAAAAATTCCACACACCCTGAGTCTGCCATTTGCCTGAAAGTGTCAAGTACATCCGTGCCCCATTTTTCACATTGGCTCAGGAGCGTTCCTGTGATAGAGACGCTGAATTTGAACTCACCATGGTGTTCATCAATCGCATCCAGCATAACATTGTTTGTAGGAAGGTAACATTTGCGGGCAACTTTTTCGAATATTTCTTTATTTATGGATTCGTCAAAGTACCTGTTGAATCCTTTATCCTCATTTGGCCAAAACCAACGAAGCCGGTATGGCTGGTGTATCTGGAAATAAATACAAATTGATGTCATTGCCTGACCTCCAGGATAGCACGCCGGAGATCTGATAATATGGAAAAAAGATTCACGCTTCGCTCATATGCGATCTGTAGATTGTTGGAGTTCATGTCCAAAAGCAGGTCAGTTTGCCCGAGACAACTGTAAATGTGCTTAAAAGTATCATATTCGCGAGTATCCCTGATATTCTCCAGTTCCTGTCCTATTGTAACCAATTCATTAAGGTACAGGTTTTGCATGTGGTTGCCCAGCATACTGTGCATGCCATAACGTGCAGTCGACTCCGTTTTGAGGGTTGCCAGTTTCACGATCTTCTTTTTGTATTTGTGGACGGCCATCGATGGTGTAATCATATCCACTCCATGATCGGCAAGCGCTTGCGGTATCTCACGCACGAATTTGCATATCTTGCTCTTGTTTTTGTGATGTTTTGCAAGGGTATCGTAATTGAAATACAGTGTGACAATATCCCCTTCCATGCTGCTGATCCATGATGCGAATTTATCTGCAATTAATGGATATCCGGTCCATTCTTTTTTAGAGAAACGTTTCTCGATGTCTTCACTCAGGTCGATGTGCCGGAGAAGTGTTGGCAGGTGGTCATGATACAAATGGACGGGGTCGTATCCGTTCAATACGTTGTGTGATCCTTCAGATACCAGGCATTCAAACCCCATTCCTTTTAGCATCTTCCCGATGTGTTTTGATAAGATCAGTTCAGAGTTGACAAAAGTTGTTGGGGCAGTTCCAAACAGGTTAGAAATGGCATCTTTATGCTTTTTCACTTCTTCTTTAAACTTTGAAAGGTCAGAGTAAAGAGAACAGATCGAATGATAATACGGTGATGCTACAAACTCAACATTTCCTGTGTCTGCAAGTTCTATAAAAGATTGGGTTACATCAGGATCCCATTTACACTGGTCAAGGAATGTACCTGATATGTTGAATGTATATTTTCCCCCGTTGTCAATGGAATCATTGAGCACATGATTTGTGCGGATGATGTCCTTTGCTATTTTTTCAAATTTATAAAATGTGGTCTCCTGATCAAAGTATGTACTCATTCCAAGTATTTTATCTCCTTCACCCGGCCAGTACCATCGTATCTGGTGTGGAAGATGCACCTCCCCAATAATGCACACGGATTTCATAGTATATTGATGAGATGAATGGATATTTTAGTGTATTGGTTTTACATAGGTCTGTAGGGGTTGCAGTTGTGTATAAAGGGAGATATCTATGTGAAAAGTTAGAATGGGATCCAACTTTATTGACATTTTGTAAATTGTGCGATTGCAAATCGTCAACGACTCCTGATTGATTCGCAAAGCAAGGGGCATCTCACCTTAAAGCCCAATCCTTTGAATGTGGGGGAAGCCTGCTGGAAAATCAATAATACATGTGATGATCACACCCTGCGACCAAGAGGTGTGTTATTTATTTTTCATCTCTATTATGTACTGTTTCTGATTTACAGAATGATTCCTGTATAAGAGATATAAAGTGATAGCTAGCAATAATACTATTAGTGTTATTATATTTGCAAATATGATTATTGGATCACGAATATGTATTCCATATAACATCCAGAGGGATACGCCAATACTGAACTGCACTAACATCCCGAAACTCAAGTCCCTTACAATCTTCGTTCTGAACATTTTGATTACCTGTGGCACAAATCCAAACATTGTAAGCAATGCAGCTGATAAACCGATTAAAAACCAAAAATCATCTGTCATATACTTATTATTCATTATTCAAATATATGAACCTTAACTCTGCTTTTCAGGGATTGTATATTTTATGGTATTTGTATAGATGTTTTAAAATTACTGTGCAAATGAAATGGTTCGATTTGAAACCAAAAACAATGCGACCGCCAGCAGGCGGCATGTTTTATACATACTAAATTGAATAATCGAAATCGTTAGCAAAAAGTGTGCAAGAAAACGGTGGAATGTGCTAGAAGCAATTGAAAATTCGATGTGTATATAGGGCAACGCCGCAAATACGCGGATTGTATAATCATTTTTATCATGCAGTCATTAAACACTCTGTACCACAGTACTGCACCAGCTATACAAATACATTTTATGTAATCGATGGTGTTAGAGCAATAGTATTCTATTATTCAATATGCTGTAACGTTTTTCAATGGTACAATCACAAAGACTTGTTGTTATGTTTCGACAAAGAGATACGAAAAAAAAGTATGCGAAAAAAAAGATATTGCAAAACAAGACTGGGATCATGCCAGTCTTGCCTTGAGTTAAATATTCATTTGTTGTCGTACTCGAATATTCTTTCTTCAAGAACTGAGTTGTCTACCCCCAATACACAGACGAACGGTATCTATCTGTGATTGTAGTTTTGTCTTTGATTTTGCCGACCTTTTCTTGGCGGTGTATTCATCCTGTTTATCGGCTTTTCCAATGCTCTTTCCGGGTTTTTCATCCTT
>JAHYJJ010000051.1:0-9275 GCA_019429165.1 Methanosarcinaceae archaeon
AACAAGAATCAAATATGAGCCAAAAAAACGATGGGTGCAAAGCCTGCAACACAAACTGCAGCACACCGGATCTCCTTGAAGTAAAAGGAGTGAAGAAACTGGTCAGGCACAGGTACTTCCAGCCTGCGTTCCAGATAGTTACAATGTTGTTCTTCATTGCCATAATCATTGCAGGGCTCACTGGCGGACAGTACACCAGATTCTCAAGAGAAGATGATTTTGCAACGGTAATGGCATGGGATGTCTGGCATCCTCTACTGGCTTTTAGCATACTGTTCGTTGGCAGACTGTGGTGTTTTGCATGTCCGCTTGGTGCGATATCTGAATGGACCCGCCGAAGATTCAGTTTGAACCGCAGGTATCCCGATAAATTCCGCAACCTCTGGATCGCGATAATATTGTTTATTGTGATATCTGCAGCTACCAAACATCTGTTCAGGTTCGAGCGAAATCCACTTGCAACAGCCTTGTTGCTATTGTTTTTTATAGGATTATCTGTTGCTATCAGTCTGGTTTATGAGAAACGGACATTTTGCAGATTTATCTGCCCTACAGGTCTTATACTTGGTGTGTTCTCCCTGATCTCAGGCACTGAACTTCGTGTTAAGTCCAAAAAGGTATGTTCTGAACATTCAGAGAAAGAATGTCTTACAGGAAATGAGAACGGGCACGGTTGTTCGATGTATGAGTTCCCGCAGACACTTAAGTGTAATAGTTTCTGTATTTTCTGTACCGAGTGCATAAAAACATGTTCAAAAGATAATATCAGGATCAGCACAAGGAAATTCGGGGCTGACATCCTCAAATTACGAAAACCGCATCTCGATGAGGCGTTCTTTATCCACAGTATTATAGTGATATTATTGTTCAAGATCGGTATGGAGAGGGCACCTTTCAGGTATAGGATAATTGATTTCGTGAACTTTGTAGGACTCGACCGTAATTTAATGGCTCTTCTGATATTTACGGGCCTCAGTATTGCTGCGATCGGACTTATGTATTTGATCAATAGGTCAGTTCACAGCAGAGCCGAAGAGACGACTTCGCACCTGACTGATTATGTAAGATATACGTATGCATTGATCCCGCTCGGACTTGGGATATATCTCATAGATAATACCTTCAAAGTAATACGGGGCGTGTTCTATCTGATCTCACAGGCAAGCCATCCGTTCGGAATAAAACTTTTCCAGTTCAACCAGCCTGCCATCCCGTATGAAGCGATCAACTTTTTCCAGATCATCCTGTTACTTGGCGGTTTTGCGGCTTCTCTGCATTTTGGACTTGCGATGGGAGAGAAAGATGGCAAAAAAGTTACATTTACTAATATTCTTCCGCTTGTGGTTGTTGCCCTGATATATATGCTGATAGCCCTGCGGATATTAACTCTTGATATATTATCATATTGATGAATGAAATTTTGATGACTATAAAATTTTGATGAATGAAAAAGGTGTAATATAATGAAACCAAAAAAACTGATAAACATTGTTGCAATCGTCCTGATGGTTGGATTTGCGTATGCAGCCATCAACATTGCGCCGGTTCTTAGCGATGAGCAGAATTCATACCTTGGCGGACTGGTCTGGACAAACTCTCTGGATGAGGGATTGGCTGCTGCACAGGAGCAGCACAAACCTGTGCTTGTATATTTCTGGGCGGTCTGGTGCCAGTACTGTGAACTGTTCGAAACGGAGACTCTTCATGATAGCAAGGTAAACGCGGCACTGTCCAATGATTTCATACTGGTTGCTGTTGATCTTGATGAAAACAGGGCAGTGGCTAATAGATTTGGTGTGAGTTATCCGCCGCATGAACTGTTTTTGGATGAATATGGGAATATAATCACAAGGATACCGGGTTATGTTGATGCAAACACGTTCTATTCGGTAGTGAGTGACGTATCTTCCAACTATAATTCTAATTCTAATTCCAATTCCAATTCCAATTCCAATTCCAATTCCAATTCTAATACGAATTTGAATTCCAATTCTAATACTGATGTTCAGGTTGAGGAGGCAGTTATATGATTGACGGGAATATTGTCCTGTACTTAAGCATGTTAACCGCAGCCGTGGCGCTGTTTGGTCTTTTGCTTAAAGAGTTGAGGGATGATGATGTGTACATGGGTATTGTGCCATGGGCATCAAGAGCGACATTAGTGCTGCTGGCATTTGATTTGCTTTTGCTCATTTATCATTTCATAACATCGGACTTTACTATAATGTATGTTTGGCAGTTCACAAGTCTGAGCCTGCCTATGATATATAAGATCTCAGCAGTACTGGCAGGTCAGTCGGGAACTCTACTTTTGTGGTCTTTGGTCATATTCATGTGTTCGACATGGATCGCAGAGACCAAAAAGTGGGATAATCCTTTTGTGAGGCAGGTCCAGATAGTTACAATAATAACTGGAATGTTCTTTACCGTGCTGACGATAATGGAGTCGCCGTTCGCTACGATCTATGCTCTCGATCCCTCATTGCCACCGGGTTTTATACCACAGGATGGTAACGGGTTGAATGCATTGCTCATAAATCCCTGGATGGCAATTCATCCACCAACAGTGTTTATAGCATACGGGGTTGCAACGATACCTTTTGCTGCGGCTCTGGTGTATCTACTTACAGGAAACCGTGAATGGGAAGCGCTCGCAAGACAGTGGAGCCGTCTCACGTGGCTGTTCCTGACATTTACAGTTGCACTTGGCGGATTGTGGGCATACCTTGTGCTTGGGTGGGGTGGATTCTGGGCATGGGATCCGGTCGAGACGTCGTCCCTTATTCCCTGGATAACCATAACAGCGTACATGCATGCTGCAGCTCAATATCGAAAAGATAAGAGTGTATTCAATATCGGAGCACCGGTACTTGCCATAATCACTATGATCCTGGTGGTGTATGCTGCCCTTGTTACCAGAAGTGGAATATTCGAGTCAGTCCATGCATTCGGTGATTCGTCAAGCGGAATGATGTTCATTATATTTATTGTGGCAGCACTTTTGGTGACAATTGTCCTGGTTGTGAGGAAGTATTCTCATGAGAATAGTGGTGATAGTGGCAGTGACGGGGAAGATGATGAGAAGGTATCGATCTTTGAGTATCTTTCCCGAAAGTCGATACAGTTCTACCTGACAGTGATACTGCTTACGATACTTGCTTTCATATCTTTCTGGGGTATTACGTTCCCTGCCATTATCCAGTTGGTCAAACACATGAAGGTCGGTGTTGGCGTGGAGTTCTTCAATATCTGGGGATACCCTGCGTTCATTGCACTGATGGTCATGATGGGATATTGCCTGCAGCGTGGTGATGATAAGTTCAAAAAACAGACACTTATTGCTGTGAGTGCTGCGACAGTGTTGCTGTCTTTTGTTAGCATCGGGCCTGAATTCCATGTGATGGACCATACAAGTAATTTCTGGACTGCACAACCTTTCCTCTATAAGTTGATAGGTTCGATCTCTCTGCTTTCCATGATGCCGCCGATTGTGTACGTTATAGTTGCTGCTCTGGACAGGATGGTTGTTGACTTTAAGGCTAAACCAAGCGGAAGAGTTCTTGCAAGAAAGACAGGTATCAATATCATCCATATCGGAATGGCGTTGATCCTTTTCGGTGCGGTGATGAGTGTTTCATTCACTACGTCAATTGGTGCAGATGTTTACCTGAACCAGATCGGGCAGATAGTGGACCTTGATGACGGCTATGGCGTGAAGGTTGTGGATTATGTGACTGAGAGCGGATCTGCGGGTTATCCGGGTGATAAGATATCCGATATCAAGAGAAACCCTTCGGCATACCCGAACACACAGGTGAGCGGGAAGATCTCAGAGATACAATCTCTTGGATCCTATACTGCCTTTAAGTTGAGTGATGGAAGCGATTATATCTGGGTTGCAGTCGGTGGTGCCGATATTGTTGTCGGTGATGAGTTGACTGTTTCCGGAAACGTTATGCGTGATTTTGAGAGCACTTCTACAGGTATTGTGTTCGATGCTATTATCTTTGCAAGTGATCTCACTTCAATAAGTGCAGGCATGGACACATCCCAGAAGGTGTATCTTGAGGTATTCAAGGACAAAAAGCGCATTGGAAAGGGTGTTTCTGAGTTTGTGGTTTACAAGCAGGGCGATGCTACACATCCAATGGTTGACCGCAGTCTTACCGGAGATGTGTATGTGATCTTCCAGGGTGCGAGTTCGTACAGCATACCCCTGACGATAAAGATCAAGCCGTTCGTGAATGAGGTATGGATCGGAGTTATTCTCTTTTCAGTGGGAATACTGCTGATCGCCGGCTCGGAGATGAACCTGCGAAGAAAAAAGGAATTTGAATAGGTCCGGGCAATTACCCGGATTTTTTAAATTTATTCCGCAATTTATGGATGTGAGTAAATGGAAGTTGAGATCGAGTATGATTATGTCCAGAAAACGCTTATGGGCAATTCATACACTATAGAACTTAAGGAAGGCACGACACTTGGCACTCTTTTTGACATACTGGATAAAAAGATCGTTGTTGCTGCGAGCGAACAGGGTATTGAGCCGGATGGCATTACGTTTTTGAAAAATGATGGCACATGTGCTTGCATGTTGCAGGTGAATGGGAATAATGCGGCGGGGTTGCTTGATTATGTGTTGCAGGATGGGGACAGGGTTGAGGTCGTGTTTGGGTTTTGTGGGGGGTGAAAGGGTGGTTGGTGCGTAATCAAAAATGCGTTGCCGAAATTCGAAGCCCTGTAAAACATACTATTAAATACCAATAAATACCCATTGGTATTTATTATGACTCATGCAAATCCGCAGATAAATATCCGTTTGCCGCCCAAACTACAATTAGCTACCGAACAGTATGTCGATAACTATGGTTACAGGAATATTCAGGAATTTATTCTTGAGGCGATCAGGGATAAGATATTCAGAGACAACAGGTATGATGAGACATTCTCCGGCAAAGAGATCGACATGATTGAAAAACTATTGTCGGTTTCCATTGAGAAAGGCAAGATAAAAGACCAGAATGATATTATCAAAGCCCTACAATGAAGTTTGAACTTGTTGCCACAGAATTTTTTATTGAGCAGATAGAGAATCTTGACAAAAAATCCAAGGATCAGATAAAAGAAAAGATCGATTTGATCTCATCAAATCCATTCAGGTTTAAAAGGATTCACACTAAAACGGTACCTAATGTATTCAGGGTCAGGTTGAACCTTCAAAATAAAGAAATTCGACTCATCTATGCAGTATTATCCCCCAATATTGTTCTTGTATGCTTACTGGATCGGAAAAACAACTATACAGATTTGGAAAAGTATTTGGGAAAAATTTTGTAAAACTAAAATAAAAGGTATATTGAAGCAATCACAGACCGACGGCGCGAAATTGATGAGGACGGTGGTGGCTGGGTTGTTGCGTAATCAAAAATGCGACACAGAATAATATATCAATAATTACGATTAAAAGAATATTCAGGATTTTATTTTTGAGACAATCAGGAACAAGATATTTATGGATGATAAATACGATGAAACATTCTCCGGTAAAGAGATTGACCTGATCGAAAAACTATTGTCGGATTCCATTGAGAAAGGCAAGATAAAAGACCAGAATGATTTCATGGAGCGTCAGTACAAACGTCTGGATGAAAAAGATAAATTAATCATTCTTGAAAAGAGCGAACTTACGGAAAAGGATGCTGACGAGATATTATCACTTGTAAAAAAATCCATTCGTAAACACCATGATGTGGATTTTAGCGAGACGGATCTATGAGACTTGTCATTGATACAAATTTTTACCACTCCTTATCTAAAGATATTAGTAATATGAAGTGTAAAAAAGGATTATGAATATGATTAAAACACATACATTGCATGCTCACTTTGACGGAAAAGTCCTGAGACCGGAAGAATCCATTGGTCTTAAACCGAATTTTCGTTATCTGATCACTATTGAGGATGAAGAACCGATCTCTGAGCGTGATATATGGGACGTACTTAGTGAGTCTTCAGGAAAGATAGCTGGGCCTGAAGATTGGTCTGAAGAACACGATCACTATCTGTATGGCACAAAAAAGCAGCAAAAAGAGCAGTAGCATGAATACAAGTCGATATTTCATGGATACAGCATATTTGCTAGCATTGCTAAATCAAAATGATAAATATCATGAACGTGCCAAAGAATTACTCCCATCAACACGTCTTGCAGATGAAGTTTGTATTACAGAAGCAATAGTTATTGAAATTGGAAATTCTCTATCACGTTCAAATCGTTCTATTGCAATTGATTTTATCGAAGGTTTATATGCCACCCAAAACGTAAACATTATTCCCGTAGATAATTCATTGTTACGCTGTGGAATCGACTTATATCACAAACGAAATGATAAAGAATGGGGGTTAACGGATTGTATATCGTTCATTGTAATGAAAGAACAAGGTTTGAAAGAGGCGTTAACTTCAGATGAACATTTTCAACAGGCTGGTTTTCGGGCAATGTTAAAGGACTAAAAACTCAATCAATCACAGACCGATGGGGCAAGATTATGATTGATAACGTTAAGATAAGGGATAAATTGGTCAGAAGATTCCTTACTGAAAAAATTGATGTTATTGTATCAAAATTCAATCCTGAAAAGTTAATACTATTTGGTTCGCGTGCATGGGGTAAACCCACAGATGACAGTGATATTGATCTTATAATAGTCTCTGATTATTTTAATGGACAGAAATTCGCAGGCAGGATGGCACAGTTCCTGAAAGAAGTCCGATTTCCAGAACACATTGATGCTATCTGTTACACACCAGAAGAATTTTCACGAAAAAAGAGTGAAAATCTGATTATTAACAAGGCTGTAGAAAACGGGATCAGCATCATTTAATAATGTGTGTATTTTTTTATGAAAACACTTTCAAGAACATAATTGCCAGAGTAAACCAACTTATGGCACTCTGCGACGAACTCGAATCAAAACTCAATCAATCACACATTGACGGCGCGAAATTGATGAGGACGGTGGTGGCTGGGTCGATAAGCCATTATGAGAATATGTTAAAGTATCATATCTTTCAACAATTCCACCAAATCACCATCCAACTTGTAATATTTCCATTTTGAGCTGTTATAAGATTCCACAACCCTGTTCGTTTTCATTATTGCCAGATGATGAGAGGCCGGATTCTGTCTTTCGCCCAACAGGTAAACCAGTTCACATACACAATGATCCCGCTCAAGTAGCAGAAGAGCGATCTTCAGCCGCAGGGGGTGACCAAGTGTCTTGAATAGGCGGCTCAACCTATCGATCTCAATATCCGGCATCTCCAGTCCGGTACGCAGGTCTTTTTCCCATTCGATCTTCATAACAGAGTCTGTGGGACAGCATTTCATGAATATTAAAAAGTTAAGACTTTTTAATAAAAATTTCGTAAAATTGAATATCATTTGTATATCAATTTTTTTTGATATATGGGTTATAAACTTTTTAAGTATGTTTTACATTGAGAAAGCAAAGGTGTAAAAATGTCATGGTTCAATGAAAAATTGCCGGAAACGGAGAAAGCGTTTGCAAAGATGCGGGAATCTTTATTCAAGGACAGTGCCCTTGACACTAAGACCAAGGAACTTATCGCTGTAGCATCTTCAACTCTCATGAGGTGTGAATTTTGCACAAAAGTTCATGCCGAGAGAGCGATCCAGCAAGGCGCGACCAAAGAACAGATCGCAGAGGCGGTAGGTGTTGCGATGTTCGTAGCCAGCGGATCCCAGATATTCTGGAACAATGTGTACGAAGAGATCCTCGGGGATTCTGATGCTCCTGATGAAAAATGCAGTTGCTGTAAATGATATTGTTCTATCTGAATTTAAAACCAATACAACAGCCGCAGGCGGCGCATTTCCACAATACTAAAAACTCAACACTAAGATTATTCATATCCGTCGGATTGTTTGTAATGTATAATTTAAAATATGTACATAATTTACTTTATCCATTAAGTGCGAAAATATGAGCAATCTATTGGTGATGGCGGGCCGCCTGCGACGTTTTGTTTCGGCATCAAAGTCACTAAACAGATACGGATCGTTTGCTAAGCATGGTCATGCACCCAGAACTCCCCGTCCACAGTGATCTCCTTTTTCCATATAGGGACTTCAGATTTCACGCGTTCGATCGCCTCACTAAGCACAGGGAACAACTGCACCCTGTGAGATGACGCGACCACAATGTAAACAATATCCTCGCCCGGCTCAACCCTGCCTGTTTTGTGATGGATCACAACATCCATGATCCCATCCTTCTGTTTCAGTTCGGTGCATATCCGCTCGATACTCTCTTCCGCCATTTTCTCATGCGATTCAAATTCAAGCACCTGCGTCTGCACACCTTCGGTATACTCACGCACAATGCCAGTAAACGTGCCGATTGCACCTGCTTTTCTAACATAGGGGTTTTTATGCACCTGTTTTATCAAAAGTTCAAGTGTAACTCTGTCCGGCTGGGTGCGCGCAAGTTCTACCAGTTCATTGATGTTCCAGTCAGATATCTCAGGAAGGTTTGCCACCACATTTGACAGTTCCGACATATCCTTCATATCCCCCAATACAATCTTTGGAAGAACACTCTCTTTGTAACCCTCAACAACCGCAAAATCCATGCCACTATCTGCAAGCGCATCCAGCGCCTTGTCAAGGGACGGATTGCGTGCAATCGTGACAAGTTCCTCTCCTGTAACCCCGACAACCATCTCAGCACCGGCATCAAAATGCTTGCCTGTATCCGTATCTTCTGGATTGAAACAGTGGGGTGCCATGTGTTTCACGGTTCCAACTGAACCGATGCCGGAGAGGGCCGTAACCAATCTGGAAACCAGCGTGGTCTTGCCCGAGTTCTTGTATCCTACAACAGAAATGACTTTCATGGGGGGATTTTAATTATTCATAATATAAGTATGCAGCGTAATGGTAGGCTTTGTGTGCTAAGTACATCCTGTGTATAAAGTCAGAAATTTGTGTAAAAAGTCGGAATATATTACGATTTTTAAAACAAAGCCATTGAGATATGTAATTACAATTCGTCAACGACCTCCGACCAAAGGTCGCAGGCATCGATGTCGCATAGTAGATTGATGAAGATGGAGTGACAACCTGGGATATTTAAAAACGCAAAAATTTTTAGATTATGTAATTTTGGATTTGCCATTTCTCAAGATGCCACTGCTGTAAGAATTAAAAAGGATGCGTTAAATGGCTATCGTGCATCCTTTACGTTTATTTC
>JAHYJJ010000052.1:0-9213 GCA_019429165.1 Methanosarcinaceae archaeon
CAAATTCATACCCAAATTCATACCCAAATTCATACCCAAATTCATACCCAAATTCATACCCAAATTCATACCCAAATTCATACCCAAATTCATACCCAAATTCGTACCCAAATTCATACCCAAATTCATACCCAAATTCGTACCCAAATTCATACCCAAATTCGTACCCAAATTCGTACCAAAATATTTTTTTGGATACTATATTTTTGTATACTATATTAATACTCACGAGTAAAGTAGAGGAATAAGCTCAATGCTATGAGTTCCAGTGTATCCGGTACAAGTGCAACTATAACCACATTATAACCAAGAGTGGAACTTGCATGAATATCTCCAAGTATAATAAGAGGCAACAATAAAAATGCATGAAATACGTTTTTAATAAGCAAAAATGTAACAAATAACAGAAAGCCAAGTGTAAAATTTGATCTGAAATTGTTATAGATTCTAATAAAATTATCCACTAGTACAATTAATATTATAATTTTGCATGCTGCAATAATATAAATTAAATCCGTTATTTGAATAATGCTTCCTCCGTCATTAATAATCAATTTTTACGCTTATCTATTTTTTCCCAAATCATACCAAATTCATCTAAATTTGCTTCCATCTTTGAAGAAAGGAAATACATAGCTCCATACTTATCTCCCTCTGCCACAATTATACTATGTTTAATAAGTACACCGATATGATGCCTGATCGTTTTATAATCCATATCAATAACTTCTGATAGCTGGTTGGCATTGTATGGCCTGTCAATTAGTGCATTAATAATCCTGGCTCTGGTATTTCCTCCACGTGTGCCAGCTATCAAATACCACAGTATTTTTTTCAGAACAAGTTCCTCCGGAGGAAGATGAAAAATTAATATTAAACTGTTATTGCTCATCGTACTTAAGTGTTCGTCAAATCATGCCCGCAGTACACGATTGTGTTTAAATCGTACTTACATATATATCACTAATTTAATGTTAGCAACAAAATATCTAATATTTGAATTCAAATGATGTTGAAAAAAAACTTAAATTAATTGCAAATAGGCAATATACATTTATTATATCTGCTGCCACCCGCTACATACAAATAACATCGAGTAAAATCTGTTGACAGGTGAATTAATTGGAAAAGATAATTAAAGGACGAGCATGGCTGTTTGGAGATGACATTGATACTGATGTTATAATCCCGGGAAAATATCTCAGGACAACCGACATGCAGGTATTTGGCGACCATGCCATGGAAGGAGTTGCTCCTGACTTCTCGAAGAAAGTACAAAAAGGCGATGTAATTGTCGCAGACAATAACTTCGGGTGCGGGTCATCAAGAGAACAGGCACCCCTTGCGTTGAAATATGCAGGTATCTCCTGTGTTGTTGCAAAGACCTTTGGACGCATCTTCTTTCGGAATGCGATAAATGTAGGTCTTCCACTCATGGAAGCAGATGTAGAGTGCAACGAAGGCGACACTGTCGAGATCGATCTCCAACAGGGAACTGTAAAGGTAAACGACAAGACCTTCAAAGGCAACAAATTACCTGATTTCCTGCTTGAGATGCTCACAGACGGCGGTCTTGTAGCGCACCGAAAAGCAGAACAACAGCGACATGGAACACAATCGTAAAACCAGATGCAAATGATCTTTCCTGACGAATACAAGAATGTTGGAGTAACCGACATACATCCCGATAATTCCGGTAATATAGTATATTTTTTGTCGGACTACATTATCGCAGAACAAAAACTGGATGATGGCACAAGCGAGTATTCACTATACCAGGTAACAAAAAGCGGCGAAGGTCTCCTGCAAACCGTTGAAACGCGTGAAACTATTGCATCTGGCAAACAGATCATAAAGTACGAGAAGGAACTGAACATCAAAGACCGCGCACTGTTGATAGAAATTGCAACACAACTCTGCAAAGGAGATGTGAACACCATTATCTTCACAGGAGTTGACAAACACGTTACATTCGTACATGCTCCCGACCCGTCAAGCATTATTGAGATCGAAATAGTTGATGTGATCCCACCCGAACCATCATGGCTCACACATGTGATCAGAAGGCTTGAAACAAGCGGCATCTTCGGTGATTTCGGAGTGCAGTTCAGTGAAAATGTCATTGACCTCAAACAATTCGAAGGCGAAGACACAGTGTTCCCTTGCACAGCATCGGGACTTAAAGGCAAGTACCTCGATTCCGACATCATCACAAAAAATGGATCTCTGGTCGTGGGATGCGAAATATCAAAAATACTCATTGAAACCCGATTTCCCGAACTTGAATACACGCTTGTGAACATCTGTCCATTCAAATCTGATATATTCAAACCCACAAAACCTTTCGTAACAAGGTGCTGCCGCTCTGAAAAATCAGGACTTGTCACGATCAACGATGTCGAAGGAGTTGTGGTGCACTGGGGTGCATCCGAATTCGAGGTTGCAGAGGCGATAAGGGATCTGGTTATACATATCAAAGAGCAGGGTTGAATACTGCTATTTACGTGAAATATTCGGCGCAACCATACGCGCTTTAGCGCGGCACGTTCCCACATCACCACCAAAATTATATTTATTCGACTCAGATGAATGATCACATAAAAGAGGAATAAAGATGATTGAATGCACATATTTATTGATTCGTTATGAAACGCGCCGACTGCGGCGGGTTGTTGTCTTGGCATCAAACACACCCTAACAAACTCAAATTTTATAATAACCTTAATCTAATCATAATCTAACCTTAAATGTGGAAGCAGTGAACATAATGAAACTTGCAATTATCGAAGGTGACGGAATCGGGAAAGAAGTGATTCCCGCAGCAGTAGAAGTACTTGATGCACTCGGGCTTGAGATTGAAAAAGTGCCGCTTGAACTTGGGTACGGCAAGTGGGAAAAAACCGGCACCGCGATCACAGATGAGGATATCACTACATTGAAAGAATGTGACTGTGTCCTTTTTGGCGCTGTTACGACACCTTCTGACCCAAATTATAAAAGTGTGCTACTGACGATCCGCAAAGAACTTGATGTCTATGCAAACATACGCCCCATAAAACCGCTTGCCGGCATTAAGGGTGCGACAGGCAGGAATAACTTTGATCTTGTTATCATACGAGAGAACACCGAGGGAATGTATTCGGGTATTGAGGAACTGCATGACGATGTATCTTATACGACAAGGGTCGTCACGCGAAAAGGTTCAAAACGTATAGCCGAATATGCCTGTAAACTGGCAAAGGAGCGGCAGAATAGGATTACCATTGTTCACAAATCCAATGTGTTGAAATCCGACAAACTCTTTTTGGATACATGCCGCAGTGTCGCAGACGATGCAGGGGTCACACATAACGATGCTCTGGTCGATTCAATGGCATTTAGTCTTATCACATCACCGCAAAAATATGATGTGGTGGTAACAACCAATCTTTTCGGGGACATATTGAGCGACATGTCAGCCGCACTTGTCGGAAGTCTGGGGCTTGCTCCGAGTGCCAATATAGGTGAAAAGTATGCATTTTTCGAACCCGTGCATGGAAGTGCACCCGATATTGCAGGAAAAGGGATTGCAAATCCTATTGCAGCAATCCTGTGTGTAAAAATGATGATGGAATGGCGAGGGGATACAAAAAGTGCTTCACTTGTAGAAGATGCTGTGAACTATGTGCTTGGACAGGGGATCATGACACCAGAACTTGGCGGAACATCATCCACCGAAGATGTTGGGCATGCCGTTGCCAAATATATAACCCAACTTTGACAGTTGAAAAATTATAACCCAAAATTTATACGTAACTCCTTCTTTCCCCCTCAAAATCAATGTATTCATTGAGTTTTAACTATCTGCACATAATAGAATGCTTCTGAACCATACATCTTCAAACTAAGCCTTCCCCCGTGACTCCCCGCAAACAACACCTGTTGCGATCAAATGCGCAACCCTTATGGGTTCCGGGACATTACTCCTTGTAGATGCCAGTTGTACGATCTTGCGCGCATCCTCCCTGTCAATTCCGGCGCACTGTATGTATATCGGGTTTAAGGCATCCTTTGTGACAACTCTAGTGATCCTGCCTGCGCGCTGAATTATCTCAAGCCTTTTATGTGGCTGGGTGAGATATTTTAATGCAGCCTCGATCTTTTCAAGGTCAGGACATGCGCGCATGATGACGATAACAGGCAGATCCGTTTCTTCATAGATGCGCACAATATCAACCGGATTAAATCCTCCATACGTCACTCCATCGAGCATGATGACACGAATCTGTGAATAGTGTTTGGTCGAGATGACCATATTAATAATAGTATCCGTGGCATCCATTCCATCGCGCGTGATCTCTGAGCGCAGCACGCCGTCAAGCCACTCTCCGCCGCGAAAGACTGCACCGATTATCGTAATACTATCGCTGATAAGTGCAGAATCATCTATTCCAAGTATTCTTATCTCTGGTTTAATATGGAATCCGGAGTTCACACTAATTTATTAGTGACAATCTAAAAGTAGTTAACCCGGGCACCATATCCAAAAGCAACATCAGACAAACATTGCTTCGGGGTGCGTTCCTGCTGGTGGGTGAATTGATTTTAAAACCTTTTCAACAGCATCAAGGAAATCATTCATTTCCACTGATCGCTTATCCGCACGCACAGCAAGCATACCTGCTTCTGTTGCAATGGCTTTAAGGTCTGCTCCACTTGAACCTTCAGTTAGTTTTGCCAGCCGCCTGAAATCAATATCATCCGAGATTGTCATGTTCTCTACATGTATCTTAATGATATGTTCCCTGGCTTCAATATTCGGCATCGGCACTTTTACAACACGATCAAACCTGCCAGGCCGCAGTATTGCAGGATCAAGTGAATCAGGTCGGTTTGTCGCTGCGATTATTCGTACATCACCACGACTATCGAACCCGTCCATCTCGGCTAATAGTTGCATGAGGGTACGCTGTACTTCGCGGTCTGCTCCGCTTGTTTCGTTCATTCGTATGGTTGCGATCGCATCCAGTTCATCGATAAATATTATACTTGGTGCCTTTTTCCTTGCCATCTCGAAAATATCTCGCACAAGTTTTGCACCATCTCCGATGTATTTCTGGACAAGTTCCGAACCCACTACCCTGATAAAAGTAGCATCCGTCCTGTTGGCAACAGCCTTTGCAAGCATTGTTTTGCCAGTGCCGGGCGGGCCATGTAGAAGTATTCCTTTTGGTGGCGTAATGCCTATACGCTTAAAGGTCTCCGGTTTCGTGAGGGGGAGTTCAACAGATTCTACAAGTTCCTGTATCTGCTCATCAAGTCCGCCGATTTGATCATAATCTACTTCCGGTGATTCCACGATCTCCATGGCACTAACCATCAACTCTTCAGTAGGCGGAATTACCTCCACGACTGCCAGAGTATGCTGGTTCAAAGCCACCTTTGCACCCACTACAAGAGCATCATCGTCGATGTACTGGGACACATTTACCATGAATTGTGGGCCTGTAGTGCTTCTTATCAGCACCTTGTCATGATTTACCACATCAAGAATTGTCCCGATGATAAGTGGTGCTGTTTTTAAGCGATCGATCTCAGACTGCATTTTACGAATCTCACGCTCATACTTGAGTTTTTGGTTCTCTACAAAACGCTTTTCGGATTTGATCTGATCACATTGCTCTCTTAAAAAATTGTTTCGTGCTTCCAGCTGTTTCATTCGATCCAGCATATATTTAGAAAATTCTTCATCGCTATTAACCTCAACTTGATTATAATCCGAACCTACGTTAGTCATGTCGTAGTTGTTTCTTTTTTTCTCACGATATGTAGTTTCGCTCATGGAAGCTCCGAATATTATTTAAGCACAAACGGTATATATCATTTTCGACGTGATTTCTATATAAAAAGATATTAGTTTAATTAAGTCTTACTATTCGTTTGATAAAATCTAATTTCTTGTAGTATATATTTTATAAATATATAGTGCGAGTTAATTCGACCGAAGGGAGAATTTTCTCGTAGATTATAAATAATAGAATTATACATTTAAGTAAATCCGAACAAATCGAGGATTTCTTATAGCATATATTTTAAGAGTTGATGAGATATGGAATGTGAAATATGCGGTTCAGAGATACACGGTGGATCTGTCAAAGTTACTATTGATGGTAGTGAACTGGATGTGTGCGGCAAATGCTCACAACTTGGCACTGTTACAAACAAGCGCACACCCGTATCAAGAAAGGTAGCGCCTGTTGCACGCAGTATGCCTACAAGACGTCCCACAACAAGAAAACTTGAGGCAATGAGCGACGAACTTGTTGATGACTACGAAACAGTTATTCGGGATGCACGCCGAAGCTATAGCTGGACACAAGAGCAACTAGCTGAAAAGATCAAAGAAAAAGCATCTCTTCTCAAGAAGATAGAGCGCGGTGAGATCATACCGGAAGATTCAATTCTCAAAAAACTCGAACGTACGCTTGATATCAAACTCACGGAACGTACAGGTGAATCTGACTGGAGCGGCGAAAGTTTGAATAAGGGGACAACTCTTGGGGATATTGTGAAGATCAAACGAAAATAAACCATTTTATAGTTATAGAATTAATTTGTGGTAATTATTGATTGGAATTTTTATGAGAATATGCTTTATATTTACTATGAGCGCAGAGACTGGGATAAAAACATTAGTTCCTATAAAGAGCAATTGTATGAATGTGATGCGTTTTAATTCTTTAAACAATCGTTAGATTTTATTAACATGTTGAACAAGGTATTATTATGACTTTAACAAACAAAAGAATAGGTTTTATTGGTGCCGGAAAGATGGGCGAGGCATTAATTCGTGGTATTATCAATGCAGGGGCAGTAGATAGTAGCAACATATGCGCAAGCGATGTCTATGAGGCCGGACTTAAAAGATTGGGTACTGATCTGGGTATCAACGTGTCTACTGACAATAAAGTCACGGTTTTAAATTCTGACATACTGATATTGGCTGTAAAGCCTCAGATATTGGCGGCAATACTTTCGGGTATTAAAGAATCCGTCACAGCAAATAAACTGGTGATATCAATTGCTGCCGGTGTTCCAATTGCAGACATTGAGAATGGATTAAATCCGGGCACAAGGGTAATCAGGGTCATGCCAAACATTGCTGCAACAGTTTCAGAGGCTGCATCTGCAATCAGTCCGGGTGCGAGCGCTTCTATCGATGATACCGAAATCGCACTTGCGATATTCAGGGCAGTAGGAAGTGCGATCGTTGTTCCTGAGCACTTGATGGATGCTGTTACCGGACTTTCTGGTAGTGGACCTGCGTTCATTTTTCCGGTCATTGAGGCTATGGCAGATGGTGCCGTCTATGAAGGGCTTGATCGTCACAGCGCACTTACACTTGCTGCCCAGACAGTTCTTGGTGCTGCGAAGATGGTTCTTGAGACCAAAATGCATCCTGGGGAACTAAAGGATATGGTAACATCTCCTGGTGGTACTACTATACGTGCTATACGTGAACTCGAGGAACATGGTATCCGCGCGGCATTTATGAATGCTGTGATCGCTTCGTCAGAGCGTTCGAAAGAACTCGGGAAATAATCTGTTTTTAACAGAGCAATAACTAAGCGGTTAGCAAGTTCTGCACATATAAATTATGTGCTGTCAAAAAAGAACGAGTAAATCCTTGTTATACTTGGATTAACTCGAACTATATAATTCTATAAATGATATACTAATAGAAAATCAAAAAAAGAGAATGTGAGTGTTAACTCACTTTACGAGCGCTTTTATCGAACGTTTAATATAACGTCTTTTAGAGCCGCCGGATCTGTATCTCTGCATAGGCCCGGAATGTGCCTTTAGTGCTGCTTTATTCTCGACCTTGATAGTTCTGCCGTTTCGTCCTTTGATCTTTACCCATTCAATGCTGCCGGTTTTGCCCATTATAAATCCTCATTATATAATTTGAATAATTTTATTGTAAATGATATGACTATATGCCTGTTGATTTTACCATAAGATGTGATGCTTATTATTAAACCTTGCGGGGATTCAAAATCAGAATTCCCGAAATCTACCCATATTTATATAAATTAACACAAATTATTAGTCAAACAAGATCGTAGTTCAGTCGTTGATACACACAAATACACCGGAGTTGAACAACATCAAAAGATCATTGATAGAAATGCGATTGGTTGAAACCAAAAATGAACTTGAGAGCATGCTTGCCTATCCAGATGATAAATTGATAGATATCATCAAAGAGGTCGGATTCGAATGCGATCTATGCGGTCGCTGTTGCACAAATGAGTTCAATGATCACGTATTTTTGCTGGACAAGGACACTGCTCTGCTGAAAAAGATCGATCCATCAGTGCTCACTCCCGCACCCTATTACGAGTTTTGCGATCAGAATGGCAGGTTCTATGTGTCAGGCTATGCGTTAAAAATCAAGCCGGATGGCTCATGCATATTTTTAACAAATGGTCGCTGCGAAATATATGATTTCCGTCTGAGTATTTGTAGGTTGTATCCATATATGCTGCACTATGAAGCCGATGAGGGTGGCAATCTTGAGTGGCGCCAGATAAGCGGTTTGAATGAGCATGGAAACTATCATACAGACATCGACGACGATGATTGCAAGAAGATTGCAGCAGACATCAAGGAATATGAGGCAGGATATCTCAACCAGCAGATTTCGTTTTTAAATACCATTGATAAACTTTTCAAGAAAGAGGGGCTGAAACATGTACAAGGAGTATATGATCGCGAAATGAGGCGATTCAAAAAAGGTGGGAAGATCGAGGTGTTTGTATTTTTTGATAAAAATTTTGAGAGTGTAAAGTTGCCGTAGAAAATGTTGATTTTCAACCCATGAACAGATGTACAAATTATGGAAGACAATATTTGCTTAGCAACTTTAAAAGCCGATACAATCGCCGAATAATAAAGAGCGATTACTCGCTCCCCCCCTTCTAAGAACCGGACTTGCGACTTTCACCACATCCGGCTCAAGCCTTTCATAACCCTTTATGTATCGGGCAGCAGTTAACAATTTAATGGCATTATTGTTTTAAGACTATATAATTCATGCAAAAGAACAAATATTCATTTGAACTCCAGACGTTTTAGGCTTGTTAGCCATTTTACGAGCACGCAGTTTATATCTCCGTACATCGAAATACTCTTTGTCAATATAGGGATTTCTATCAAGTTTGGGACATC
>JAHYJJ010000053.1:0-9201 GCA_019429165.1 Methanosarcinaceae archaeon
GTCAGACCTTCAACATCCTGTGTCAGGAGCTGTACAAGGTTTGGTGCCCCGCCTACAGGTGCGAGCGGTGCAACATGGGTGTACAGACCGTATGCTATAGCGAACACGCCGTCAATGGTTGCTTTTTGTTCCATGTACTCAGGTGCGGTAACAGCCACAGGCAACTGTGATGGGTCAACTCCAAGAGCATCGGCAATTGCTGTAACAAGGTTGATAATCCTTCCCGTATCCGTACATGTTCCGAAACTCAGGACAGGCGGAATGTTAAGTAGTTCACACACGGCTGTAAGACCGGGACCTGCATCCGCTTTCGCTTCAAGCGTTGTAAGTCCGGCAACCTGAAGTGCAGCATTACCACATCCTGCACTGAGAACCATTATGTCACGCTTGATAAGTTCACGTGCTATTTTGATGGTATTGATATCCTGCCCGCTATCCTTCAATGTCGTACAGCTTACAAGAGCAACGACACCTTTTATTGTTCCGTCTTTTATAACATCAAGCAGTGGATCAAGACTTCCACCAAGAGCACCCAGACATGCTTCTGCGGAGAATCCCGTAATTGTTTTCTGCACAGGCAAGTCGTTTGTGACAAGTCCTGCTGCTTTCCTCTTCTTGAAATTCTCGAAAGCAAGATCGATCAATTCCTGCGCCTGTGCTTCAACCTTTTCAGGCTTATAGATGATCTGTTTGTCCACACCAGGCATAGCAACAAGTTTTGACACCGAAACAAGTGTTACATTATACTTGTCCTGATATCCGCCAAGTGCCGGAGGTGAGCAGTTCATATCCATTGCAAAAACATCTATCCCTTCAGTTGCAAGTGCTGCCTCGATACTGAGCCAGTTTCCGGTAAGTCCGACAAATACGTCGTCTTTTCCGAAACGCTGCATAAGTTCCTGACCCGTTTCTATCGAACCGATGATGTGCAAACCTTTAGCTCCGAGATCCTTTGCCCTTTGCTGGTTTTGTGGTTTATGTGCAGCTGCTATCAATGCAGCGCCAATGAATGGCTCGTGTCCATTTGCAGCAACATTCACAAACTCAGGATCAATGATACCAAGATCCACATCGTGCTCGTGTGGCGATGGTGTACCGAACAGGATATCCTGTCCAAGTTCCAGAGGTATTTGCGCACCATAAATGGTCGCAATACTCATGCGCAGTGCTTTCTTTGCAAGAGATACATAGTCACCATCGATATTGGTCATGCTGGAAGTTGTCATATCCATAGATTCTTCAGCAGGTCCACCCGGCATAATACCAAGCTCTCTCCACACCTTCTTCCTTGATTCCGGTGCAAAGATCTCAACCATATTCAAGGTCTCATCAGAACTTCCATGAATACTTGCGAGCATGGCATCTCCAACCTTTACAGCCAGTTCATTGACAGTAGCTTCTTTCTTACCAAGCAATCCTTTCTCGCCTTTGATCCCGAGTTTGTCAGCAAAGTCCCGAAGTTTTGCTTCGTCCTTGATAGTAAACGGTGTCTGTCCCTTGCCTGTGGCTTTCAAGGTCATTGCCACTTCTTTGGCATGATAGGTGTACGCAGTTGTCCCCATAATGTTTAGATGGAGGAAATTACGCATTGCCATGCCGTCAGCATTGATACCGCAGGCTCCAAATTCAGATTTTTTGCTCAATCTGCATGGCCCCATACTACACAACTGACAGCTTACACCGTCACTACAAAAACCACAGCGACTCCCCTGTGCCGCAAAACGGTCAAAGGTATTTGTAATACCGTCAGCATTCAATTTTTTGTACATTTTCTGTACCGATTCATGTGCGCTTATATTTTCCATTGAATTCACCACTCCTAATGTTTATTTTAAGTATAATAAGGATTTTCGAATATTATCATCATAACAATGATAATACAAAACAAAGTTCAACCATTATGCTGAAAAGTTATAAAAGGAATCCCCACTCCCAACTAACTTATATTTGACCTGATTCGAAAGAGATCAAAACTTTCATGCGACATACAATGCGCACAGGCATGCGCCCCGCTTTGCTATATCCTTATCACGTTGTGCGCATGGACAGATCAACGCTTTATCTTTTTCCTTGTCGCCTGTTGTGGACCTGCAACCGCAGTATGGTTCACCTTTGTCACGTTTATTGTTTGCAATAGCCTTAATGGCAGTTACAACAATATCATAATCGGGATTTAGTTTGTATCCGCTTTTCTCTGCATTTTTCTTAGCCGATTCATATATTTCCGTTTCAATGTTGTTTGAAAATTCCATTTTATCACTCCTTAACTTCGTTGTTCACTGGTTCTATACGATAAGCATCATTTTACCTTTGATATTTTTGCGATCTTTGCAAGCCTGTCACCCATCTCATGGCATGCTCTAAAATCGTCTTTATTGGGTCTGAACTTTACCTGCAAACCGGGTTCCATGATCTCAAAACCTCCTGCGATCAATTCATTCTCTACCGCTTGTACAGCCCCTCCGCCCCAGCCGAATGAGCCAAAAGCAACAGCTTTTTTGCCTTTTGGACGAAGCCCTTTAAGGTATGTTAAAAATCCAGCAACCGATGGGTACATACCATTATTGAGAGTTGGTGAACCCACAGCGATTACAGGTGCATCAAGCACTTCTTTTATGATCGCACTCCAATCATTCTTCCGCAAGTTCAGAAGTTTTACCTCCACACCGGCAGCTCTTACGCCATCCAACATTGCTTTCCCCATCCGCTCAGTGCTTTTCCACATAGTGTCATAGATTATCAGCACCTTGGGAACAGTCTCGGCATTTGCCCAACGTCCGTAGGCTTCAATTATCTGCGCAGGGTCTTTTCGCCAAATCACACCATGACATGGCGCGATCATGTCGATCTCAATACCAAGTTTTCCGACCGTATCAACATAATTGAGTATCTGTGAACCGAACGGCATCAAAATATTTGCATAATATTCAGCAGCATCATTCATCACATCACCCACCTCATCATTGAACCTATGTGAAGATGCAATATGCTGTCCAAAAGTATCGTTTGAAAGTAGTATCTTATCTTCTTTGATGTATGTATGCATGCTGTCAGGCCAGTGCAGCATTGTGGCTTCAATGAACATCAATGTCTTTTTACCAAGGCTCAACTCACTACCTGTTTCAACAACCTCGAAATTCCACTCATTACACCCCATGCCATTAAAGTGATGGCACAAGCCATCCTTGCCACGTTTTGTAGCAATGAGTTTAGCATCCGGGATCAATCTCATGATCACAGGCAAAGATCCTGAATGATCCATTTCCACATGATTCGAGATCACATAATCTATCCTTGTGGGATCGATAAACTTTTGAATATTTTTTATAAGTTCTCCTGCAAAATGAGATTTCACAGTATCCACAAGCGCGATCTTTTCATCAACGATCAGGTACGCATTGTATGTAGTCCCCTTTGGGGTCACATAACCATGAAAATCACGAATATTCCAATCAACTACACCTACCCAGTACACACCTTTTGCAAGTTCTCCCGGACTGCATTCATTTCCCACTCCAAACACCTCTATTCAATTCAAATATCTAATTTACCTTATGTCTGCATCCTAAATTGAGTAGATTCCCCAAGGAATCCATCAATCAGTTCATAATGCCCTCTTTCAAAAAATGCTAATTTATCAAAAAAATCACGTTGCTTTTCATTTTCAGCACGTTTTGAAAGTTCAGTATAGAAATACTCACTTTTTCGCTCAAGACGGAGAGCTGCCAAAAGCACACCGATCTCTCCCAATCGGTCATCAATGAACTCCATAGAAAATGATGTTTTAAAATCCGGGGCATTGGATCTGACCTCAGGCACAGTTTTGTCTTTTTGATATTGCCTCAGGTAGTCGGCATGATGGCCTTCTTCCTCTGCCAGATAATTGTATAATCCAATCGTTTCCACACTTTTGATAGTAGATGCCTTTTCAAGATAGAACTCTCTGCCCTGCTCTTCCAATGTGATTGATACATCGAGTACATCATCAAACGTTTTCAACCCTTCAATAGTACCTGATATATCTTTTAGTAAATCGCTAATAATTCATCACCCACTACTTATCTTTCTTTTTAAAGGTGTTTATCCCGATTATAGTGTACAATGGACAGTATCCAATCACACCAGTAATTAGCATTATCAAACCAAACAGTGCAATTACATATGTCAAAACACTCGTAGTCAAAATCTGGAACATACCAACATATATTAGTATAGGTCCCATGATGATTCTAAATATTCTTTCAATTGTTGCTTCGTTAGTTTCCATTATATAACCTCAAATTTAATAATGTTTCAGTTTCGAATCTCACGCATAACCTTTTAAGCATTTTGCGTCTCTTCAATCAATTAACCCCATTTTTGAAGAAGCAATCTACTATACGCTAATAAATAATTCAACTTGACACTTAAATAACTTTCCACAGGAGTTAATAATATAATCTGAAAGTGCGATTTGATATGTCACCTGTTGGCGACCATCCGGATACTTTATATAATTAACATAACCTGGACTCGTATATTTAGAAAGTCTTTTATAAAACTGCACATAATGAGAATGCAGATTAAAATTACAATTATATTGAATGATTAATTTCAAAAATGGGGATAAATTTATGGACAATATAAAAATTGCTATTGCAGGTCTTGGAAATTGTGCCAGTTCACTTATTCAGGGTATTGAATATTACAAAGATAAAAATAGCGATGATGCGATTGGTTTGATGCACTGGGAGATCGGCGGTTACAAACCGAGCGATATTGAAGTTGTTGTGGCATTCGATATAGATAAAAGGAAAGTTGGTAAAGATGTGGCTGATGCGATCTTTGAATTGCCGAACTGCACCACTGTTTTTTGTGAGAATATACCAAAGACAGGAACCATTGTTAGAATGGGCAAAGTCCTGGATGGTATAGCAGAACACATGAAAGATTACGATGATAAACACTCATTTGTCCTTTCTGATGAGACTGAACCTTCAAAAGAAGATGTCGTGGATGAATTAAAAAGATCAAAAACCGAAGTGCTTTTGAATTATCTCCCGGTTGGTTCTGAAAAAGCAGTACGTTTCTATGCCGAGTGCGCACTTGAAGCAGGTGTGGCATTCGTAAACAATATGCCGGTCTTCATCGCAAGTGATTCTGTGTGGGCAAAGAGATTCGAGGACAGGGGAATACCAATAATAGGGGATGATATAAAAGCCCAGCTTGGTGCTACTATCACACACCGCACACTTGCAGACCTGTTCAGTAAAAGAGGAGTCAAGTTAGAGCGTACATACCAGCTTAACACAGGTGGAAATACTGATTTCCTTAACATGCTGAACAGGAGTAGACTTGCCTCAAAGAAGGTTTCAAAAACAGAGGCAGTACAGTCTGTTACCGCACACAGACTTGATGATGAGAACATCCACATTGGGCCAAGCGATTATGTCCCATGGCAAAAGGACAACAAAGTATGTTTCCTCAGGATGGAGGGGAAACTATTCGGAGATGTGCCAATGAATATTGAACTGCGCCTCTCGGTCGAAGATTCCCCGAACTCCGCAGGAGTTGTGATCGATGCTATCCGGTGTTGCAAACTTGCACTTGAAAGAGGTACTGGCGGGATCTTGTATTCACCATCTGCATATTTCATGAAGCATCCTCCAAAACAGTTCACGGATGATAAAGCATGCACCATGACCGAGGAATTTATTGCAGGAACGCGGGATGATTAGATATAAGTCAAATCCGGTCTGAAATTAATCAATAGTTCGCATGCATGCGGTGTGTTTCACACCAGGCAAGTTTTCATCAATTTCGCGGTGTTGGTGTGTGATTGATTGAGTTTTAACCCCATACTACAAATCTGCGTTCGTATATACCCCTTATTGCAAGAGCAATAAAAAAATTAACCGCAGATGAACGCTGATAGACGCAGATTCGCTACGCTACGGACTTGAGATTACGCGCCAACCAACCCAGCCACCACCGCCCTCATCAATTTTGCGCCGTCGGTATATGATTGATTGAGTTTTGATTCGAGTTCGTCGCAGAGTGCCAGAAGTTGGTCAACTTTGACGACAATGCGGCACTGTTCTTCGAATGGAGGAAAGCAAAAAAAGCCACGCCCTATGAAAAGATACCCGCTTCAAGTTCTTCCGCACATCTGACGAATTCCTTGACCTGTGGTACCACTTTATCCCCTTTTGCCATTAACCAATGTTTTTAATGGAACAACTTTTCGACCAGATCATCTTTTGAGATTTTCAAGTATGTTGCTATATCCTTTAAAATGTTATTTAGCGTTCCAATCTTAATAGGACTATGGGCTGGAATTGTGATTGAATGTTCATATCCCATGAAATCGGTTTTCAATCGGACATGACTTCCTGTTTGTCGGGCGATCGTGTAGCCATATTTCATCAAGGCTTTGCATAAGTTATTATGCGAAACATCCCTTGGAATTCGGGGCATAAGTTAAAATTTCCTCTCTAACAAAATGAAGCCTGATAACTTTTGGCATGTCCGATGATTCATCAAAATGGCATTTTACTGCATCCGCTATATTTTCTTTTATATCTTCCACAGTTTCACCTTCTGTGAAAATAGAATATCCCAATGCTTGAGCATTATAACCCCCTTCAGGATCATCTTCGATCAAAAACATAATTTCATTCATAGTTCATTTTCTCTAAATATCAGATGGTTTTTATTGTATTTTAAATTTTATCAGGATTTGCGACGGACTTGTGATTACGCAACAACCAACCCAGCCACCACCGCCTCCAGCAATTTCGCGCCGTCGGTCTGTGATTGATTGAGTTTTAAACCCCATGCCACAAATCTGCGTTCATCTGCGTGTATCTGCGGTTGAATTCTTTTTTGTTAACCGCAGATATACTCACCTGCTATCGCAGTTGAGTGCCTGCAACGCTTATAGCGTAGCAGGCAACGCAAATAAATGCAGATACGCTACGCCACGGACTTATGATTACACTCTGACCTGCACGCCGTGTGGGCGCAGCAGGTGAGTATTCTCTGCAGCCTTATAAATTTCATTAACTCATTAATCTCTACTTACCCCAACAACATCGTATATATCCTGTGGACTTTTCAACACAGTGATATTCTCCATCTGTGAAAGTTTCTCGGAATTGGTCACATCCACTTCACGCATTTTAAGTATCATCTCTCTCCCAGTGGGTGAAAAGGTCTTCACCGTGCCACGAACCTGATCCACAGGTAGCATGTATATCGGAGTATTGCCTTTTGCAGTCTGTGCAACTACATTGGTAACAAGTGTATCTGCAATTCCATTAACGATCTTGGAAACTGAATTTGCAGTCACAGGTGCGATCAATAACATATCATAGTGTCCAACCTGAAGCGGTCCGGCAATAAAAGGCGAATTTGGTCCGGCATCTACCTTGAAGTTAGGAAAATCGCGCTGGATATCATCCCACATACGATACCACTTCATCACCGTTTCGCCTTCCTTTGATAAAAAAACCATTACCTCAACATTGGTTTTGTTCTTAATGTCAACCATTACCTCATAAGTGTCACGTATCAGGTCACCAGACCCTGTAATCCCCCATGCGATCCGTTTCAATTTCCTGCCTCCTGTCCTTAATTGTAATAATTAAAATTATATAATCATATAATCATTCAATAATTTCGTGCCCAAACCTCGAAATATGCCCTCTCATGTGCACATGCCGGACATTTTTCCACAGCTTCTGCACCCTCATGAACATAACCACAGTTGCGGCATTTCCATTTAGTAACAGTATCCCGCTTGAACACCATCTCATTCTCAATATTTCCGATCATGGCACGGTATCGTTCCTCATGTGCCTTCTCTGCGACAGCAATATTCTTAAACACCGATGCAATTTCCAAAAACCCTTCTTTTATTGCAATCTCGGCAAACTCGGGATACATCACGGTATGTTCATGTTTTTCACCATCGGCTGACGCTTCAAGGTTAGACTTCGTGTTCCCGATAACACCCGCAGGGAATGAGGCTGTAATCTCCACTTCTCCGCCTTCAAGGAACTTGAAAAACCTTTTTGCATGCTCTTTCTCATTATCAGCCGTCTCCAAAAAGAATCCTGCGATCTGCTCATATCCTTCTTTTTTCGCTGCTGATGCAAAATATGTATAGCGATTCCTTGCCTGTGATTCTCCTGCAAATGCAGCCAACAGATTCTTTTCAGTTTTTGTTCCTTTCAAACTTGTCATATTTCAATCTCCTAAATATTAATAATAATTCTAATACCAATCATAATAATGAATAATTACATTACATCGATCTTCAATATCCTATAAGCGATTCCTGTTTAACCCGGCTTTTCGAAATTCCCATACTGTAAAGTATGGAAACCATAGAATCAATCATCAAAGGCGGACCACATAGGTAGAATACACATTCCTTGTAATCCGGTATCTCGCGCACGATCATGCTATCACATATCCGTTCCCGACATCCCTGCCAATCCTCATCTGCCCTTGTCAAAGTGTGAACAACCTTAAGGTTCCTGTTCTCACGTTCCATTCTGTCAAGTTCTTCCCCAAAAACAATATCTTGCTGCACCTTATTACTGCTTATTAGAGTGATTTTAGTATCAAGTTCGACATCAGAACAATATTTGCATATACTGATCATTGGAGTAATCCCGATACCACCACTGAGCAATGCTATTTTCTCGTACTCACCCTCAAATGTTAAACTCCCATAGGGGCCATCGATATCAATCACATCACCAACAACCATTTCATCAAGTGCATTGGAATAATCATGACCTGTGAGTTTCTTGGTGAATTCAATATGATCATTTTCAGTCGGACTGCTGGACATAGTAAAAGGTTTGCGCGCATTTTCACCCAGAACCGTGATCGTAACAAAAATGAACTGTCCAGCTTTATAATCAAATCCAGGGGGTTTGGTGAACCGAAAACTCTTAACATCATGGGTTCGCTGTATTATCTCTGATAATTTTGCTGAAAATTCCACCGATCACGCCTCCGTTTATTTAACCATTTATTTAACCGTTTATTTAACCATTTATTTAACCATTTATTTAACCGTCTATTTAACCGTCGTTTTTTTTAGCCTATGCAGTGTTGTTGTGCAGAATGTTTAATGAGTTCATGATAAAAACAATTCTACCACACGCGCGTAGCGCGGCGTTGCTCTGCATACAAATCGAATTTTCA
>JAHYJJ010000054.1:0-9197 GCA_019429165.1 Methanosarcinaceae archaeon
AACAAAGGCTACGAGGAATTTGCAGTAGAACTCGGAAAAGTGTGTGATTACATAATCACTATCGGAACCGACTGGCAGATCATCCCGCTTGAGAACCTTATTGCAAACTTGCAGGACAAGGATGTCAGTATCATCTCGGGAGTCAAGACCTCTGAAGAGGCAAAACTTGCACTCGAAACAATGGAACACGGCTCTGACGGCGTGCTTCTTGATTCAGATGACCACAACCAGATAAAGCGCACGGTAGCAATCGCAGAACGGTCAGGTGTTGAAGGGATAAAACTTGCAGCAGCAACCGTTACAAAAGTCCAGGCCGTGGGCATGGGAGACCGCGTATGTGTCGACACATGCAACCTGATGGTGAGAGGCGAAGGCATGCTTGTAGGTTCACAATCCAATGGCATGTTCCTTGTACATTCAGAATCCGAAGAAAGCCCATACGTTGCAGCAAGACCTTTCAGAGTAAATGCAGGTGCTGTACACGCTTACGTACGTGTCGGTGAAAAGACCAGATACCTCTCCGAACTTGAATCGGGTGATGAGGTCACTATTGTAGATTCAAATGGTAACCAGAGAACAGGTATAGTCGGGCGCGTAAAGATCGAGCGAAGACCTTTGATACTTGTAGAAGCCGAGGTAGAAGGAACGATCATCAAGACCATACTGCAGAATGCAGAGACCATCAAACTGGTTGCAGAAGGTGGGAAACCATTATCTGTTGCGGATATTAAAGAAGGCGACAAGGTCATGGTCAACTTTGAAGATACTGCACGACACTTTGGTATGAAGGTCGAAGAAACGATCATCGAGAAATAATATTTATTTGCGAGTCCTATGGTTATGGTTAAAATTGGCACATTCGACCTCGAAAATAATAAGATAGCCGCAGTCGTTGCTGCTATCAGCGAAAACCCCCTCGAGACTGCAAGGTCTGCAAAAATGCTTGGGGCAGATATTCTTGAGATCCGGTTCGACCTTCTGAATATTACAACCTCGTATGATGCGAAAAAACTAATTGATGATATTAAATCAGCAACGAACCTGCCTTGTATTGCAACCAATAGATTACAATCCGAAGGTGGAAAGTGGTCAGGCACAGAAAACGACCGAGTCGAGTTGCTTATTAATATTCTTGAACTGGTTGATGCCGTGGATATTGAACTTTCGGCAAGCGAAGATGTGCGCAAAAGAGTCGTGCAGAGCGCAAAAAGCGCTGGTAAGACCGTTATCGTGTCTTCACATGATTTTAACAGAACGCCTGCGGTTGACCAAATGAGAAAAACACTTGACGATTGCTTCGATGCAGGCGCAGATATTGCAAAACTTGCAGTAATGCCGAAATCGATGCAGGATGTTTTGAATTTGTTACAGGTCACACATGATTCAAAAGCACCTGTGTGCACGATATCCATGGGCGACCCTGGTAAACACTCAAGAATTGTTGCCCCTTGCTATGGTTCCGTACTCACATACGGCTCTGTCAGGGATGCGGTCGCACCAGGACAACTGCGTGTAGATAAACTAAAAACTGCCCTGGAGATGCTTTCATGAAGACCGTTTTCGCAGTATTTGGTGATCCTATAGAACATTCCATGTCACCAAAGATGCACAATGCCGCATTCACAGACATGGGAATGGATTGTGAGTACCACGCCTTCAGGGTCAATCGGGATTCACTACGTGATGCGCTTATCGGTGCAAAAGCCATGGGTTTTGGTGGCGTGAACCTCACAGTACCCCTGAAGGAGGAAGCACTGAACATTGTTGATGCTGACCCTCTGGCTGCCAGAATCGGTGCAGTGAATACCGTCGATTTCAAAGACGGCATGCGAGGATACAATACTGACGGCATCGGTGCAAAACGAGCGCTTGCTGATGCGGGCGTGGATGTTGCGGGTGCCAGAGTGCTCATTGTGGGTGCCGGCGGCGCGGCGCGGGCCATTGGATTCCAGTTTGCGAATGACGGTGCCGACATTACAATAGCAAACCGCACAGAAAAACGCGCCCATGACCTTGCGCGTGATGTTAACATTATTGGTACGGCGCAGGGTACAGGACTGGCAGATCTTAAAGTGCTGATCTCAAAGACAGACATCCTTGTAAATACCACAACCTTAGGAATGCACCCTAACATCGATCAAACGATCGCAACTGCGGACGATATGCATTCTGAACTCACGGTGTTCGATATTGTTTACAACCCGCTTGAAACACGACTGCTAAAGGAAGCAAAGGTTGCGGGCGCAACTGCTGTGAATGGAGTTATGATGCTTGTACATCAGGGCGCTGAAGCATTTCGAATATGGAATAATATGGAACCACCTGTCGATGTCATGAAAAATGCGGTTCTTGAAGCGCTAGGAGTGCAAAAAGCATGAAAATGCTGATAATCGGTGGCACAGGTGAGATGGGACAGTGGTTTACCCGATTTTGCAAAGAACATGGTTACGAAGTGGTGGTCTGGGGTAGCAGCCGCCGTGTTGATGTGGCAGATAACATGGGTGTTGAATTCGCATCCGATCTTGATCATACAATTAGTGATAGTGACATCGTGGTTGTGTCAGTACCGATCGACATTACTGAAAAAGTGATTTCAGAAACTGCTCCTAAAATGAAAAATGGTAGTCTGCTTATGGACATCACATCTCTGAAAGTAAAGCCCGTTGAGGCGATGAAGAAATACGCACCAGAGGGTGTCGAAATTATTGGAACACACCCTATGTTCGGACCATCCATACCAGGCCTGCACGGTCAGATCGTTATCATGACACCTGTGGAAAGGCGATGTGATAAATGGTTCCCAATTATACGCGCACTTTTTGAAGATAACGGCGCGCACATCGAGATAATTGATGCAAAAGAACATGACAAATTCGTATCTGTTGTGCAGGGCCTTACACATTTTGCATACATCACAATAGGAACAACATTCAAGAGACTTGATTTTGACGTGAATGAATCACGAAGGTTCATGAGTCCTGTGTATGAGATTATGGTGGATTTCGTTGGCAGGATACTGGGGCAGAACCCTTACCTCTATGCACTTATCCAGATGGAGAACCCGGAAGTTCTGAAAGTTCATGAGGCGTTCAAGGAAGAATGCATGAGCGTATCGAACATGGTCCTGCAGCATGACGTAGAGGGTTTTTCCAAAAAGATGAAGGATGCTGCAGTTCATTTTGGAGATACGAACTTAGCATTGCATCGTTCCGACAACCTGATTAATTCAAAGATACACGAATTTGATGAACTTGTAAATTCAATTGGGACAGAGCGTGGACTTGAACACATATACTCAGGAGTCACGCATGTCGGTATTATCAAGAAGATAACGCCAAGAGAGGTTATACTTTCAAAGAACGGCAAAGTTATCTCACTCAAAATAGAAAATATACGGCTGCTATCCGATCATGAACTTGTTGAGTGGAAAACTGCTGAATTGGTGCACTCAAATAGAGATATTTCAGTACTTATTCCAGTCGGTTCCAATCCCAACGTTCTGCTTGGTGTGATCACAAATGATAAGAGGATCGTCTCTGCAAGTGTCATTGATACATACTCAGGCATTGATACACAACGGCTGAGTGTAACTTACCGCATCACGATAATTGGAGATCGCGAGCCTGCCGAAGTTCAGGACGGGATACAGAAATTGCTAATTGGACTTGGATGTGAGTTGAGGGGATTAAATCAAAAAATACCGACACAAAACGCGCGTTAGCGCGGCGTATTCCCAACATTACTATCAAATATCGAATATCGAATCCATTGTTGCATTAGTACACATTGATGTACAAAAATAATACAAAAATATGCAACAAAAAATAAATGAGAATGAATTCCACTCCAAAATCGTGTGGTGTTTACAAATCTGCTGAGTGGTTATGGACTGCGCCGCCTGCGGCAGATTATTGCATCAGCCCAAAAACCAGCCAATCAATTAACCGTTTTAACAATTATGTTTTAACAATTATGTTTTAACAATTATGTTTTAACAATTATGTTTTAACAATTATGTTTTAACAATTATGTTTTAACAAGTATGTTTTAACAAGTATGTTTTAACAAGTATGTTTTAACAAGTATGTTTTAACAAGTATGTTTTAACAAGTATGTTTTAACAAGTATGTTTTAACAAGTATGTTTTAACAAGTATGTTTTTACAGTTATATTTTTACAGTTATATTTTACCAGTTTTATATCAAACTCACGAGGTCTTCCAGCGCAGCCTTTGGGTCTTTCGCTTTCACAATACCCGATGCAAGTAAAACACCTACCGAACCGAGTTGTAGTGCTGCTTTTAGATCCTCGCCTTTTGATATTCCGGCACCACAGAGTACCTTTACATTAGGATTGATCCTTGCTACCGCATCAACTGAACCTGTGACTACTTGAGGGTCTGCCTGAGAGACAGGGATACCGCTACCAATGAGTTCAGGGGGTTCAACTGCAACGTAATCCGGTGCAAGCGCTGCTGCTGCTGCGGTGGTTGCGATGTTGTTGGTACAAACTATGGTAATGAGTCCTGCATTCTTTGCGGCGGTGATGGAAGCATCGATATCTGCCAGTGTCAAACGGCGTTCAGAATGGTTGATAAGCGTGCCGACTGCACCTGCATCTTTTATTGATTGTGCGAACGCATGTCCTGTGAAACCACCTGCACCGACACCGTCAAGATGCTGTGAGAAAACGGGGATGTTAACCTTTGATGCAACGCGGTAGATATCAGCCAACTGCGGAGCAATACCAATATCCACACCTGAAGACTCTGCAACATCCCTACAAGCCTGTGCGATCTTTACTGCGCCTTCGCCTGTTCCTTCAAGATATGTCTTAAGATTTAGAACGATCAATGTTGAACCCATTTTAAACTCCTCCGATTTTGAAACAAATAATTGGTAACTGTTAATTGTTAATTGTTAATTGATAATTGTTAATTGATAACTGTTGATTGAAAATTGACGATCAATAATTGATGATTAAACTAAAGTGAAAACAAGAAAATGCTCACTTTGGTCGAATTAACTTGCACTATATATTTATAAAATATATACTATAAAAAAATGATAGAAACCGAAAAAAAAGAAAACGTGTGATGAATCACACGTTATCAGAAATCGGTCATTATTCTGAACTGGTCAATTTCAGGCTTGTTCAAACCTTCAATGAACTGTTCTGCTACCTGTCTGATATTCTTTGCATTGGTGATCGCTCTTCCAACCACAAGGATATCAGCACCTGCACTCAGTGCACTAGGTATTGTGTCAACACGTACACCGCCGGCAACTGCCACAAGTATCCTTGGAGACAATGCCTTGATGGATTCAATGCTGCCCCATGCGTGTTCGGTCTCTTCAATATCGATTGCGCGGTGGAGTTCAACAACATCTGGCAACTCATCGAGTTGTTTCAATACAGATAATGGGTCAGGCTGGTTCAACGTGTCCATAACTGCATAGATACCCGTCTTGTGTGCTTCCTCGATCACTTTGTTGAGTGTCGCAATTGGTGCGAGTGCTGAGACAACGATCGCATCTGCGGTCGCATCTGCAACCATACGAGCTTCAAGATTTCCTGTATCAAGTGTCTTAAGGTCTGCCACAATAAATGCGTCTGGCTTGATTTCCCTGAGTTTGGAAATTACATCAACACCATAACGTTTGATAAGAGGTGTGCCTGCTTCAAGGATCAGGTGGTCGCTGTTTGGCAACTGTCTGACAACATTGAGTATAGCCTCAAGGTTTGGATTGTCAAGTGCGACCTGGAGATATGGTGCATCCCAGAGTCTTGTAACCTTGAATCCCATTATTCCATGTGCTGCCCTGTCCTTTTCATGCAAGACAGTATCAATGTCAGGGAAACCTGCAAGTGCGCGTTTGAGTGCCAATTTTGTTGCCCCGTAGTTGTACCTGTATATCCTGTTGTAATTGACTGCCTGTGGGTGAATGAAAACACTTGCCACGATTACAAGATCTTCAACCTGGTCTTTTGGGATCATTCCTTCCTCAACAGCATCTGCCACCGCTTTAGCAACAGCGGCCTGTGCAGGACCAAATATCTGTGCAGCCTGGTCCATGTTCTTTACCGTGACTTTAGGTACGATCAATGTAGATGGTTTTGTAGGAAGGTTTGGACGAATAACTGACAACAAAGGTGTGTGCCCTGCTGAAAGTTGTGTAAGTCCATTTGCAAAAGCCTGCCCTACAGGACCATTCTTATCTCCGATCATAAGATCAACGTGTGCGATTTCTGGGTCCTCGCCTATTAATGCTTCTCCGATTAGTAACATAATACTCCTTGTATTTAATTATAAATATATTAACATTTGTTTTTTCCAAAATTGCTAATTGCAATAAAGGTTATGACCACAATATACACCGATATGTTATAAAAATAATGCTGAAAAATAAATGTGGAAAATGAATTATGTACAATGAATATCTTCATTGATATGTTCAAATTGAAAATCGTTGTTGAGCTTTCGGTCCCATCCATCTTAAACGATCAGCAATGATATTTTAGCAACGTCTGCCAATGCCTTCTTTAATCACATAATACGGCAGTCGTAATGCGATCCACTTCATGAACGAAAGATACCCCTGCCTGCCTGTTGCAAGGTGGATGAACTTATTCAGCACAGGCTCATTATTGACAAGTATCCTTGAAGACAGATTCGGGAATCGATAGAACCATTTAGAAAATATATATGAATATTTAAGGTTCGGTAAAAAAGAATCCATGCATCTTTTGTGATAAGAAGCAAGCGATGTCTTTGAAAATTCATCCTTTTGATGTGCACTAATAACGGTTTCTGCTGCGAAATTACCCGAAGCGATCGCATACGCTATACCCTCACCCAAAAATGCATCAACATATCCTGCAGCGTCCCCAACAAGCAATATGCGGTTTGAATATGTTTTGCGGTCCAGGCCACCTATTGGCACAAAATGTCCCCTGGGCTTTACATAATCAAATCCAAGCATTTTGATAAAATCCCGATATGCGTCCATTGGTCTTGAAAAACCCTGCCATCTGCCTGCAATCCCTACAGAAAAGTGTTCGTCCTTTGGAAATACCCAGCCATAACCATTTGGAATTATACCAAAATAAAATTCCCCTTTGTTGAAAATATAGTTATCTATTTGCTCGTTCGATGCAGGGATCTCTGCCTCAAGCGCAAAACTTGTTTCCTGTTGTGTAAAAGATGGTCTCACGTTCTTTGCACATACACTGTTCACACCATCCGCACCGATCACTACCTTTGACCTGAATGTACCGGCAGTTGTTTCGACAATAGCGCAGTCATTGTCGGTTTGAACTGAAATCACACGCACATCTTCCATCAACTCTGCACCGACATCGACTGCAATCTTTGTCAGGTGATGGTCAAACCTGTCGCGCGAGACCATCACACTGAGACGCTCGGGTGTTTCTGACTCAAGACTGCATGATCCATACCTGATCCTTGCACCAAAGCATTCACGCTCAATGATCGAATCCGGGATCTCAATGTCAAGATTCGAGAGAGCATATTCCGACACTGCTCCACCACACGTTTTTACTCTTGGAAGTGTGTCTTTCTCAAGAAGTAATGTATTAAGTCCTGCGGCTGCAACGTGCCGTGCGACTGTTGCACCTGCCGGACCGGTACCGATGATGATTGCGTCATAGATGGACATTGCAAATCAAAACTGTTCTTTAAAGTACAAAAAATGTTTGTTCTATGATATAATTTATAGAATTATATACTATGAAAAAAGTGAAAAATAACCCGGGAGAGAAGACGACACAATAGTCACCTCCTCTTTTAACTCCCCAACCCGCGTAAAACTGTAGATGAGTACTACATGTGTACAATTAAAAATGCTTGCATGAAATATATAGATTCCGAATAGTTACTAAAGATGATTATATATGTTGACATGGATTGATAGACCACATGTTCGAACTCATAGATTCCCTGATATCAAATTATGGATACCTGAGCCTTTTTATAACCAGTTTCCTGGCATCCACAGTGCTGCCACTTGGTTCAGAAGGCATAGTGGTATTGTTAATACATTCTGATTTTAATCTGTTCACAGTTGTGATGGTTGCAACTGTGGGCAACTATCTGGGTGCGTGTACCACATACTACATAGGACTGAAAGGACGCGAAGGAATTATTGATAAATATTTGTCAATCTCAAAAAGTCAACTTGCTAGAACCGACAAGTTGTTTGAAAAATACGGCGTTTACGCCTTGCTCTTCACATGGGTGCCCGGTATTGGAGATGCTATTACTGCAGCAGGTGGATTGCTGAAACTTCCATTCAAGACGTTTTCGATCTATGTTTTTGCAGGTAAGTTCGCACGTTATCTTGCGATTGCCTATTTAACTACCCAACTGTGACAAAATATTACACTAGACACAACCGTGTGTGTCCTCTTTTTTTATTGTTTATTGACACATAAACAATAATAATTTTACGAAATATATATATATATATATATTATATCACTACAATTATATTTAATATCTGTTGAGGGATAAATATGAATGAAATCGAAATTATGGACAAGGATTCACTAAGGAAAACAGCATTATTAATACCAATCGCTGTGATTATTGGAACATTAAATGCAATTTTAGCATATATGTTTTTACCACCAACAAGTGCCATGGGCCTAATATTGGCAACTTGTATTATAGTGACATATGTTATATCTAGAAAACCAAAGAAAGATTAAATTTTGTTTTTTTTGCAAGATCCGTATTGGCAAATAATTCTATGTTAGTGTACTTCATCAACCAATAAAACGCTTAATTAATTCGCGTTCGTATATACCCCTTATTGCAAGAGCAACAAAGAAATGTATCTTGTAACCTACTTTTAAAGTAGGCCGAGAGGGATAACAAACATTGCGTTTGGGATGCGTTCCCGTGAGTTAACCTGTTACCCTCTCATCCTTTTAAATACACGAATTAGTACGTTTTGGACATATAAATAATAATATGTACCACAGATAAATAGCGAACTTGTGTAAAAGGATAGAACAGGGGGGATGTTTCCTTCTCGACCTTCAAACTTGAAATTGGTGATGTGGGTAGGTTTAGCAGTGCTAAAAAATTAGTTGCATTTGCAGGTCTTGATCCAATTACCAACCAGTCTGGAAAGTTCGAGAATAAGTCAGGGCACATTTCCAAGAGGGGATCG
>JAHYJJ010000055.1:0-9188 GCA_019429165.1 Methanosarcinaceae archaeon
AATTGGCATCAAAAATTGCTAAATGAATATAAAAAATATTATTTCTTAAAACCTGCGCGCACCCTTTCTATCTCATCCTGTGCGTCCTCAATCTTCAATACATAAAGTCCGCTGCATGGTTTAACAAACTGAAAAATAAGATCTGTGCCGCTGATGCCAACAGGTATCGCATTCCCTCCTACAAGGGGGACTCCGCGAATCTTATAGCCGCCAGGTACGTAATACATCTCATCCGTGTTCTTTTTTACAAACTCTTCGCATTGCTTTGGAGTTGCACAGCTGAGCATTATAATGTATGGGATCTCTTCGATACATGACATATTTTGTGTTCCTGGTTCCAAGTTTAAAATTAAAATTAAAATTAATGTCGCACTTATTCAATCACAAGATCGCGAACCTTTATACCGCTCTCAACGATCTTTCCAACGATCTTGCCACCTGTCATACTGGCGGCTTTCTCTGCATCGGCTTCTGGGAGTATTATCAGGAATCCCATTCCCATGTTGAAGGTCTTGTACATCTCAAGATCGGTCACTCCGCCCTCACTTTGCAGGAACTTGAAGACATCGTTTGGTTCGATCGGGTCATAGAGGTCAAATCCAAGATCGGTAACTCTTGCAAGTTTCAATAGACCGCTTCCGGTTATATGTGCAAGTCCGTGTACTTCGCATTCTTTGACAACATCAAGGACTTCCATATAAATGCGGGTCGGAATTAATAGTTCGTCCCCAATCGTAGTTGATGGGTCATTTGGGAAGGGGTCATGATAGGAATATTTCGATTCCTTAATGATCCTTCTCACAAGCGTATATCCATTGCTGTGTACACCACTCGATGGAATTCCGACGACCACATCACCGAGTTTGACTTTCTCTCCCGTGATTATTTCGTCTTTTTTGACCATTCCAAGGCATGTGCCTGCAAGGTCAAAGCCATTCACGATTTCGGGCAGTGTTGCAGTCTCGCCGCCAACAATTGTCATGCGTGATATTTCAGCACCTTTTACAAGTCCTTCACCGATCTGCTCTGCAAAGTTTTCGCTGTGTTTTTCAAGTGCAAGATAATCCACAAATGACAGTGGCTCTATCCCGACAGCGAGCAGGTCGTTGACGTTCATTGCGACACAGTCTATCCCAACAGTATTCCATCGTTCCATCTCGTTTGCAATAAGTACTTTTGAGCCAACACCATCGGTTGCCATTGCAAGTGCATACTCCCCAAAATCGATAAGGCCTGCATAATGACCGATATCAGTTAGAGGGGCGCCAAGTCCGGTGCGCTTGTAGGTCATTTGACCGGTAAGTGCTTTGATCGTAGTTTCTTCCTGTTTGATATCAACGCCAGAATCTGCGTATGTTAGATGTTTACCGGTCAATGTTCTAGCCTCAGTTTCTTAGTATAATGGTTGTAATTATAATTACAGTTCTAATTATAATTGTAGTTGATACTTATACAAGTATCATTTTTCAAGTTCAAATACATCATGCAGCGTTTTTACTGCCTGGTTTCCAGCATCTTCACTTACTACAAATGATATATTGTGCTGTGAAGATCCCTGGCTTATCATGATCACATTGATCTTAGCATTTCCAAGTGCATTAAAAACCTTGCCTGCGACACCAGGAATACCTGCCATTCCCGCACCAACTACCGCCACCACACAGATATTCTTGTCATGGGTGACATCTCGTATAATGCCTAGGTTGAATTCGGAATTGATGGCTTCAACTGCCGCAGTGAGGTGTGCCTCGTCCACAACAATGGACATGTTTGCTTCAGATGATCCCTGACTTATCATTATAATGTTAACACCTGCATTTGCAAGTGATGTGAACACACGCGCAGCCGTGCCGATCGTTCCGACCATTCCTGCACCGGAGATGTTTATTAATGCAACTTTTCGAATGAGTGTCACTGCTTTTACGACTTCCTGACTTTGCATCTGGTCAGCCACTATAAGTGTGCCAGGGAAATCTACTTCAAATGTATTTTTGACACGAACCGGTATGCTGTGCCTGATCGCCGGTTCAATGGATTTTGGGTGTAGAACCTTTGCTCCGAAATATGAGAGTTCCATTGCTTCGATATATGATATCTGTGGAATGGGTTTTGCATTCGGTACGATCTTTGGGTCAGTGGTCATGATGCCGTGAACTTCTTTCCACAGCCAGATCTCATCTGCTTTGATCGCCGCACCGACAATGGATGCTGAAAAATCAGAGCCACCTCGTCCGAGTGTTGTAATTATCCCATCTTCGTTCTCTGCAATAAATCCTGTAACAACAGGTATATGGTCTTCAAGAAGCGGGGCAAGTTGTTCACTCACACGTTCGTATGTTTTTTCAAGTGGTCTTGCATTACCGTATTCATCAGTTGTTACAATGCCAACCTCGCCGCCTGTAAAAGCCTGTGACTTCACTCCAAGTGATCGGATCGCGCCACAGACGATTGGTACTGCAAGTCTTTCACCATAAGATGATATGTAGTCGATCGAACGCGGGGTGAGTTCACCAAGATAACAAATTCCAATTAGTGCTTTTTCAAGTTCATCGATCCTGATGTCGATATTTTGGATTATCTCATCAATTATTTCGTCATCGTCAATGGCATCATGGATTGCATCATAGTGTTTTTTGGTAAGGTCTGCCATGAACTCCTTGACCTGGAACACTTTACCTTTTTTGGATGAATTGATCGCATTATCAAGCAAGCCATCAGTTACGCCACCGAGTGCGGATGTGATTGCAACTACTTCATCACCATTGTCATAGTAACTTTTTAAAAGTTCTGCGACATGTCGGATTTTTTTTCCGTCTGCAATGGACGTGCCACCGAATTTCATTACGATTCTCATGATCTTATCACACTTTACATCAGATTGTTATAGCAAGTAATTGGCATTATAAAGACGACATTGCAATATAAAGATTATGAATCGGAGATGAATTGTATATTATAGTTTGATCAATAATATTTTTTACACAGGATGTGCATATTTTTCGTAGTAACATATATACCTAATTAATTATATTTTCCTTTTACATAAAAAATGGGATTTATTATGTTTTTAACAACATTTGATATAATTGGTTTGTTTGTTGCATTAATTGATGGCTCTTTGTTTAATTAAGGATTGAAAATTTATTCGGGTGATATTTTGATCAATGCAGAAAACCTCACAAAGCGTTTTGGAAAAGTGGATGCCCTTAAGGGATTGAACTTGCATGTGAAAAAAGGCTCGATACACGGTCTCATTGGACCGAACGGTGCAGGAAAAAGTACTACAATAAAAATTCTTTCAACACTTGTAAGTGCAAATTCCGGTAATGTCACGATCAATGATATTCCCCTAAAACGCGGTGTCAGTGTGCGCAGTATGATAGGTGTTGTTCCTGAAACCCCGCGTCTGCATGAAACCAAATCGGCAAGAAGTGAGCTTATGTTTCATGCCAAACTGTATGGAATGCCTCGAAAAGAGGCTAAAACCCTTGTCAGTGATGTGATTTATGCCGTTCAACTTGAAGATGCGGCAGACCGCCCGACAAGAGGATATTCCACAGGTATGAAAAAACGTGTTGCTCTTGCGCTTGCACTTTTACACAAACCTGAGATATTACTTCTGGATGAGCCAATGTCAGGACTTGATCCTGTTATGAGAAAGCAGTTCAAGGATATAATTCTTGACCTCAAGGAAATGGGAAAAACGGTTCTTGTTTCTGACCACGACCTGCACACAGTTGAGGAATTGTGTGACCGCGTAACGATCATTCAGGATGGTGTGACAGTTGTTGAAGATACCATCGAGTCCTTGCGGCACCAAACAGGGAGCATTGCAATTGAACTAAAGGTTAGTGATGATTCTGCAATGGATGGGTTGGGATCAAAACTGTCGTCTCTTGACTGCGTGACCGATGTTTCACAAAAACGCGGATGGGTCATCGTGAAGGTACGTAATCCGGAAACCGATCTTCCTGTGGTCATTCGTATGGCTTCGGATCATACGGGCATACTTGAAGCAAAGCAGACAATGATCACGCTTGAAGATATATTCTTAAAATTCGCAGGTGGTAAGCGTGGTTAATTTATTAAAGGGCATGTTTGCCATCATTTTAGATGAGTTGAATTTTGCGATCAAGCGAAAGACGATCACATCATACATTCTATTTTTATTCATATTCACAATTGCATTGTATGGTACATATATGCAGGAATATGGTGCTGTGCAGGGTGAAATGCCTTTGCTTTCAATGCTTCCTATAGAACTTGAAAAGGGAGTTGCACCTTTAACTGATTTTGCGATATTCCTAATGGCGCTTTTAGAATTAGCATTACAGTCGGCAAGTGTTGGTGCGGAGGTATCTCCTGATGTAGTGTTGCCTGTCGATATTGGGATCACGTTGTTCATTATTGCCCCGGTACTTATTGCACTGTCGTCACTTTCCAAAATGGCTGTGCGTCTATGTGCATCAAGTATTGCAAGAGAGCGTGAATCAAAGACACTTTATCAACTATTGGTAAGTCCTCAACCAAGAGTGATGGTGTATTTATCAAAATTCATTGGAGCAATCGGTGCAACCATTCCAATGATATTTCTGGTGATTGCAGGTGTTGTATGGATAATTGGTGCATCATTTATGCCGCATATAGAAGTTGAGCAGGCAGTCCAACTCAGGAATCAGGTATTGGTCGCAAGTATTGTGACAACATTCCTGTTTGCATCAATTGGCATATTCATCTCAACGATCACCCGCAATGAGGAGAGTGCAGTAAATCGTGGCGGTTGGATATTGAAGATCATGTTAGCACTGGCAACCCTGTGGATATTCCTGCCAATATTCTCTGTTGCAGGTGAAAGCGCAGCATCCATGATTGAGAAGATCACAATGATCTCTCCACTTACTCTGGATATGGTTGCGCTCTATAGTGGCGCGATGTTCAACCAGTACATGCTCATACAATTAGTGGTTGGATTACTGTTCCTGTTTGGCGGTATAATGATATTTGTGCGGCAGGATGTTGAGTACTGATACAAAAAAAGAGATTTGTTTAGTTGGTATAAAGTTGTGTAGCACCGTTGTGGATTAATGGGTTGGAAATAAAAACGACGCTACCATCCGCATGTAGCGCGGCACCGCCTTTCACCACTGGACTGAATACATATCGAAGTTTCAATCGCTGTCAACACATCTGTTTTTGTATGGATTGCCCTACATAGAAACTGCGTATTTTGCAAATACGAACGGATGGTGGGTATGGAATATGCTGCCTGCGGCGGGATTGCTGCATGGGGTATTTGGTATTTTAAGTGTGAACCTACATTTCATCAGATAAACAATACAAAAGAGATTTGGTCAGTTATCTCTTCTTAGCCGCATGGTCATAAACACAAGTCCGATCATTGCGGCAGTGATAATAGAACCAAATCCAGGCATTCCAAGCACTTTTCCAACGGTTTCATTATCTTCGCCAATCTTTCCCACCATGTCTGAAGCAGCTCCTGAAGCAACCTCTGCTGCAAGTCCTGCAGCTTCGGACGCAATGCTGGCTTCGACTGTGAATGTTTTTGTGTGAGTAGACATTGTCCCATCATTTGCAACAGTTGTTAGAACCACTTCATGTACTCCGGCATTCAATGTTTCAGTTACAGTTGAATAGGTACCAGTACCGATGCCACTTCTATAATCTATCTGCTCGCCATCAAGTAGCACTTTAACTTCAGAAATGTCCTCGTTTTCGAGGGTGTAACGGATTATTGCAATATCTCCATCACGAATTTTGGTGCTGCTTGCACCTTCGATCGTGATTGTGGCATCACTTTCAACAACCACATCAGCGCGTTGTGACACTTGTTCAAGAAATACCGTTTTCGTGTCCGTGCCAATAAATATATCAGCAAATTTTGCAATGAAAATTGTGACAACCTTGCTATTGACGGTCTTGGAGTAGGTGAACATATCGCCTTCCTCTATCTCTTTTTCTTTTACCGGATAACCGTTCTTGCTAAGGGTAAGTGTAACATACGTGTCTTTCAGACCAGACGCTTCAAGCGTGTACTCTTCTTCAAGCTCAAGAGGTGTACCAACTTTGATCGATCTTGATTTGTCAAGTATGAGGTACTCCTCAGCCTTTAATTGCGGATCAAGAAACTGCTCGATTTGTAGTTTCACTGAAAGCGGTTTTTTTACTACTTCAACAGGCGTTATACGAATTATCAGGTAATCGGTTTCTTTTTTATCATCATTTTTATCGGTGAAGGTTTTGATGTACTCAAAAGGATAGTTTTCCTTGGCAAACTGCATATCTGAATCAACTTTTATACCGTTTAGGTACAATTCAATCCAACTGTCTCCGTTTGTAGGATTTATGTCTGCAACTTTTATGGAATAACCCTGTTCAAATGAAAGCTCGTCCTGGATTTCCACGAACGTTTCCGAGTAATGTATCATTGCATTTACTTCTGCGCCGTATGCAGGAGTTACGAATACTGATAAGACGATACACAAACCCACGAGTACAAAATGTATATATTTCATAGAAACCTTAAACACCCAGTGTCAATTATATTGTAATAAAATGGATACATAATTTTATACAATAACATTGTTAGATTAGTTTATAGGTTTTTTGATACAATTTAGGGGCCAAATGGTGAATCAATGAAATACGCGGTACTTATCGGTGACGGAATGGCAGATTTCCCAATTGATGCATTGGGCGGTAAAACAGTCCTTCAAAAAACCAATACTCCAAACATGGACTACATTACTAAAAATGGGCGCGCAGGACTTGCAATAACAGTGCCGGATGGAATGCCTCCTGGAAGTGATGTTGCAAATATGTCTATTCTTGGGTATGACCCGAAAAAGTATTATTCAGGCAGGGCACCATTTGAGGCTGCAAGCATGGGGATATCGCTAAACAATGGCGATGTGGCATTTCGATGCAATCTGATAACGGTCAAGGATGATATTATTACAGATTATAGTGCCGGACATATTACAAGCCAAGAAGCTAAGACGCTCATTGAAGCAGTGGATTTTGAACTTGGTACTGATAATTTCAGGTTTTATCCTGGGATCAGTTACCGACACCTGATGGTTGCTTCGGATGATGTTGGTATCGATGCAGAGTGCACGCCGCCTCATGATGTCATTGGTGAGGCGAAAGAGAAGTATATGCCTGCGGGGAAAGACAGCGAACTTTTGTGTGAGTTGATCGATGCTTCAAGATCTATCCTTGGGGACCATCCCGTAAACATCGAGCGTGTTAAAAACGGCCAGAATCCTGCAAATTATATCTGGCTCTGGGGCCAGGGATATGCGCCAAGTTTTACGAAATTCGAGCAGCTTTATGGAATGACAGGTTCTATTATCTCTGCCGTTGACCTGCTAAAGGGAATCGGCATTTATGCCGGATTGGATGTTATTGAAGTGCCGGGTGCGACCGGATATCTGGATACGAACTATTCCGGCAAGGCTGAGTATGCGATCGAATCCCTTAAGGATCACGATTTTGTTTTTGTTCATGTGGAAGCGCCGGATGAGGCAGGACATATGGGGGATGTTGATGCAAAGATAAAGGCGATCGAAGATTTTGACAAACTGGTTGTTGGTAGGATACTTGAATATGCACTTGAGTCGGACGAGGATATTACTATTCTGGTTATGCCTGACCATCCGACTCCGATATCAATAAAAACGCATACATCCGACCCTGTACCGTTTGCAGTTTATTCCACTGCGGGTATAGGTCCAGACCCTGATGATGCGGCAAAGTTTGATGAGGACTCCGCAAAACAGGGATCGTTTGGGACTGTGTATGCAGCGGATCTTGTGCAGATGCTTATTGACTTGAATTAAAGGCATATGGATGTGAAGGTAATCTTCACAGCCACCCCCTTCTTTTGAAAAAAAGTATCATTGTTGAAGCTACCGAAATTATCACTATCCATAACATTGGATAACTCCAGCGCCAGCCAAGTTCGGGCATATATTCAAAATTCATTCCATATATTCCTGCAATAAACGTAATCGGAATGAATATTGTAGAAATGATTGTCAAGACTTTCATTACTTCATTCATTTTATTGCTGATAGTTGAAAGGTAAATATCAAGCATTCCCGATAGCATATCCCTGAATGACTCTATTGAATCTATGATCTGAATTGTATGGTCGTAAATATCTTTCATATACAGTATCGTAGCTTCATGAATAAGTGGTGATTCCCCTCTTTCCAGGCGGCTTATCACCTCTCTTAGAGGCCAGATCGATTTACGTAAGAATATCATTTCTCTTTTCAAGCTATGGATATCCTGTAAAGTATCAGTTGTTGGGTTCTCAAGAAGATCATCCTCCATTAACTCGATCCTATCACCAAGCTTTTCAAGAATTATAAAATATCCATCTACTATTGCATCCATTAAAGCATAGGCAAGATAGTCCGATTTCATTTTCCTGATGCGACCTTTGCTATTCCTTATACGTTCTCTTACATAATTGAAGACATCCCCTTCCACTTCCTGAAAGGAAATAACGAAATTGTCGCCTATGATCAAACTTACTTGTTCTGCTTTTATCTCATCTTCATCTTCCTCAATTTGAAGCATCTTTAAGACAATATAGAGATAATGGCCAAAATCTTCGAGTTTAGGGCGCTGGCCTGTGTTCATAATGTCTTCCAGGATGAGAGGATGGAGCTCGAAATGTTTTCCGATCTTATCTATTATTTCGATATTGTGAATGCCGTTAATATTTATCCACGTGACCGTGGGCTGCTCTTTAAAAGAGAAACACTCTTCCACTGTAGCGACTACTTCTTCATGTAGTTGATTTTCGTCGTAGTCAATGATTGAAATCGTTACACTCTCAGTCCTTTCTGCCCCCACGTGCACAAGAGACCCTGGCGGGAGTCCAATTTGTTTTGATACTTTTTTTGTAAATCTGGAAATGGTAGTAGCCCCTTTATTTTGTGTACAATTTTTGAGAAAAATAGTCGTGAATAATAATCTTCCGGTTGACTCAACTCGCACTAAATATTATAAAATATACTAAACCAGAAAGTCTGTATTTGAAATGTAATGTGTTAACAATTTTGGTGTTTTGATCGAATTTTTTGAGAACTCGTTTAATGTTCTTCGCGTCACATCGGATTCGAATTCAAACTCATATCTGAGGTCATTTACGTAAG
>JAHYJJ010000056.1:0-9030 GCA_019429165.1 Methanosarcinaceae archaeon
TTACGGCTATCCTCACACGTTTTTCAGGAACCATTGAATATGGTGGCGACAAACCGCAGTTGATGTACGACCTCGGACAGATGCTGCCGGTTTCAGTGGTTGTTTTTACGGTATCGGCTATTGCTTCTAGGATGATATTCAGGGGATTGATCTGAGGATGATTCTTATATAGTAATCACAATGTTTTATGATATATTGGTGGCGAAGGTGATAAAATTCAGATCAATTTAACATAATTTTTTACAAATCGTATTCATCTTCAAGGTCATCAAAGTCGATTTGACATTGTGTCTCCATTAAATTAGCAAGTTCTGTTAAAAAACGAACACAATTCATATCCTTCAAACCTATATTTTCTGCCCCTATGCTAACTGCTTCATCTTCACTGTATGCAACACATTCTGGTGTGCATTCCCTGTTAATGTAACAACATTTTTTTGAATTCATTTTATCACTTCTTTTCAAATATATCGTCATTAAAGATTCGATCTTATATTTATTAAGTTGATCTTATTGGTCGAATCTTCAGGATAAATGGAGATTTCTATTTTTTTCTATTTTATTTCTATTATTGTATGCCAATACCTGCCATTTAATCATATTATAACTTATTTAATCGTGTTTATTTCATTGGCCATAAAACTTTTGGAATCGATGTAGTTATCATTCCATGTAAACAAGCGCCTTATTCGGACACACCTCAACACACTTCATACACAGCGTGCACTTTTCATAGTCGATCTTGACCATACCATCTTCTTTCTGCAGCGCGCCTGTCGGGCAGACATTATCGCATTTCCCACACTTTTTACAGCCCAGCACTACGATGTATCCATCTTCTGTCATGTATGGTCGTTATGTTAGCAGGATATATAACGGTTATGCAAAATAATTGCACAACCAAAAACCAAACAACGTTTATGTACAAACAGACGTATAACTGGACGTATGCCTGAAATTATCCAGAACGAAGCGGGTTCGTTTCACAATTATCTATCCGAAGGTTGCAAACTCTGCAAAATCGGTGCAAAAATGGTATTATTTGTAACTGGGATCTGCGGAAGGGATTGTTTTTACTGTCCGATTTCAGAAGATCGGAAAAGCGATGTGACCTATGCGAACGAGCGCCGTGTGACCTCTGACGAGGATGTAATAGCCGAAGCGCACCAGATGGATGCGCTGGGCACCGGTATAACCGGGGGTGAGCCGCTTCTTAAGATCGGGCGCGTGGTGCATTACATACGCCTGCTGAAATCTGAATTTGGAACAGAACATCACATCCATCTATACACATCGATCGCGCCCGATAAGGAAACACTTGCCGCGCTTGCAGATGCGGGACTGGATGAGATACGATTCCATCCGCCCCAGGAGATGTGGGATTCGCTTGAACAAACACCATTTGTAGATTCTATCAAAACCGCGCTTAAACTCGGGATGTCGGCAGGGATCGAGATCCCGTCAATTGAAGGGGCTGAAGGAGTTTTGCCATTACTTGACGCAGTCGGAGGGTTCCTGAACCTGAATGAACTCGAATTTTCGGACACCAATGCGGATGCAATGCACTTGCGCGGGTTTGAGCTTGCGGATGACATGTCCAATGCAGTAGCCGACTCGCGTGCATGTGCACAAAAACTGGCTGTGAGTTCATCAAAGGTGCACTTTTGTTCATCTCGGTACAAGGATGCTGTACAACTCAGAAAGCGCCTGTTGCGCATTGCCAATAAGAACGCGCGCGCTTTTGATGGCATAACTGATGATGGGACAATTGTAGTTGGCGTCATCGAAAATATAGATAATGATGCTGTATTAGGAGTATTGCGTGAGATGGAAGTGCCGGATGATATGTTTGAGATTAAGGGTGGAATTATCGAGATCGCGTGGTGGATACTTGAGGATATCGCACAAGAACTTAAAAACGCAGGTGGTACGTTATCTATCATTGAAAGATATCCATTTGAAGGTGGACTTGTAGTCGAAACAATGTCAATTTGAAAAATAAATACCAAAATATATATGCAAGTCTGATATAGATTAGTCGTATTTTGGTTTGTAAATTCTTATAAATCCTTGTAAATACTGATAATTTACCATAGGTTTATAAGTTAAAAATTACATTTTTAAAAAAGAGGTGTTAGTACTGGAAACGGAAACAATCGAAGAGCGAGTAAGGGCAAGACTTATAAAATATCTTGGTCGCGATGATACTGGGATACGTAAAGTAGTCTTGAATATGTTTCTTGATGGTGGTACTTTTACTACTAGCGATGTATTTGAATATCTCGAAAAAACCGATTTTGAGGTTAGTTACAGGGGAGTTTCTGCAATGGTGGGACTCATGAACACAAGGTTGGGCATTCTTAGTATTAACGTGACAGGGGATCATAATATATACTCACTCAAGGAAGACTACAAAGATGTGGTTCGTTCTGTTCTCGATAATTATTAATTTGTTTAATAATTTTATTGCGATTTGATCTAATATTTTTATTTACAATATGTTTTTATCTATTTCCAGAACAAATGACTACTAATTTTTTAATGATCCGTAGTTTTATGTGAAATGACTCTTTTAAGGTGGTAATATTTTATGTTAAAGTTCATATGGCATACATTATACAAGGGATACGAACGCTTACTGACTCAGGAAGTTGTAAGTGGTACGGTTCCGCGGCATGTTGCAGTGATCATGGACGGGAATAGAAGATATGCCGGCAGGATAAAAAAAGCCGCCAATTTTGGACATTCAAGAGGAGCAGATACTACAGAGAAAGTGATAGATTGGTCATGGGAGGCAGGCATTGAGCACTTGACGATCTATGCATTTTCGACCGAGAATTTTAATCGATCCGAAGATGAGAATGAAGCCCTTTTTGAACTGATAGGACTCAAATTCGATGAGATGTGCGAGGATGAACGCACCCACAAACGCAGGATGAGAGTTCGGGTAATTGGTGATGTATCGAAGGTGCCTTTATCTCTTCAGGAATCTATTGAAAAAGTAGAGCGTATCACCCATGATTATGACGGATTCCATCTGAATGTTGCAATAGCATACGGAGGCAGGCAGGATATTATTCAGGCTGTGCAGGAAATTGCAAATAAAGTAGTTAAAGGCAAGTTGGCACTTGATGGGATAACAGAATCCACAATATCAGAGCATCTTTATCCTGCCGGAGGGATTTCAGTGCCTAATGTTGACCTTATCATACGCACCGGTGGGGATACCAGAGTATCAAATTTCTTATCGTGGCAGGCTAATGGTAATGAATGTGCTGCATATTTCTGTGCACCATTCTGGCCTGAATTTCGCAAGATCGATCTGTTGCGCTCGATCAGAGTGTATCAGTCACGCATGACAGCGTATCATCAAAATGATATACGTCGTGCTGCTAATTTTATAAGTGCGATCGGAAAAGTAGAGGTCGATGGTGTTTTGAATAGATCAAAACGTTTTTTCAAAGCACGTTGAAAAAAGTAGTTAAAAAAAATAAAAAAGAAAAGTTAATGAGCCATAAAATTGATTCAATTAATTTGATTTTATATGACTATATTTTTAGATATACAACCACAACGGTCCTTGCATGAAGTGGGTGGATTGGAAAATTGTCAGGAAATGGGTATTTCGGTATGTGTGACCTATAGTGATATTCTTAATCAGTGCTCAATTTTCATACCAGAAGATTCATGTCTTGAACAATTTCAGAAATCAATGCCGGATGCATATCTGGATGATCATTTTTCATCAGATATGGATGAACTTCTGAGTATACTGGAAAAAGATAATGTGGTTGGTTTCAATATCAGGGCCTTTGAATATAATTTACTAAGATCATACATCGGTAACATGTCGCATATTTTCTCTTCAACGATCGATATGGTTGATTATATCTGCAATTTATTAGGCTTTAATGTATCTGCTGAAAATATAATCGGGTGTACACTTGGTTTGAGCAAAAGTCAAAAGGAAGAGCATGTTTTACATGAATGTAAAGATTGCAATATTGAAAAGATCATTGCTCACTGCAAGAATAATGTGGAACTTACTCATGGGGTATACACTCACGGTGTGGAGAACGGTTTTATCAAATATTTTGATGCACGATCAAATAAGGTCTTAGATATAGAAGTTGACTGGTAATTGACTGGTAATTGACTGGTAATTGACTGGTAATTGACTGGTAATTGACTGGTAATTGACTGGTAATTGACTGGTAATTGACTGGTAATTGACTGGTAATTGACTGGTAATTGACTGGTAATTGACATGGTGAACATTCGTTTGTTAAACATTTCGTTTTTAGTTAATTTAATTTTCTTGTTGCAATTAATTATATCAATATAAAGAGCAGTCTTTAAGTCCGAGAAGTTTATCTATAGTGTTATTTATTACATAAAATCATCACACATTTCAAAGTTTCAAATTGCAACAAATCGGGAGATTTTCAATGTACTACTTAAAATGCATCGAATGCGGCAAGAAATATTCAAAAATGGATGTAATCTATACATGTGAATGCAGTGGGCTGCTTGACGTGATCTATGATTATAATTCAATTGAATTCGACATGGACGAAATCAAGAACGTTCCTCCATCGGTCTGGAAATACAAAAAACTTCTTCCAATTGAGGGGGAACCAGTATCGATAAGGGAGGGTGGAACTCCGCTCTACAAATGCGATCGTCTTGCAGAGAGTATTGGTATTAAAGAACTTTATGTCAAGCATGAGGGTATGAATCCTACAGGTTCTTTCAAGGACAGGGGAATGACCGTTGGTGTATCCAAAGCCCTTGAACTTGGCATGAAGACTGTTGCGTGCGCATCTACGGGAAATACATCTGCATCGCTGGCAATTTATGGTGCGAAGGCAGGCATTCCGGCAGTTGTTTTGTTGCCAGAGGGGAAAGTGGCACTGGGCAAGGTTGCACAGGCATTGATGCACGGTGCAAAGGTGTTGAGCATACGTGGCAATTTCGATGATGCACTTGTACTTGTGCGTAAACTGTGTGATGAAGAGAAATTCTATTTACTAAATTCCGTAAATCCGTACAGGCTTGAGGGACAGAAGACCATTGGTTTTGAGATAGTAGACCAACTTGGTATCAGGGTTCCTGACAGGGTTGTATTGCCTGTTGGGAATGCGGGAAATGTTACTGCGATATACAAAGGTTTTAAGGAGTTCATGAAACTTGGTGTCACTGACAGAGTTCCGAAAATGACCGGTATCCAGACCGAAGGTGCATCCCCGATCGTAAACGCGATCAAAAGTGGGGCTGACAAGATAACGCCTGTGAAAAATCCGGAAACTGTTGCGACTGCAATTCGTATCGGTGATCCTGTAAATGCAATTAAGGCATTGATCGCGATCCGTGAGTCGAACGGTACGGCAGAAACTGTGACTGATGAGGAACTTCTCCAGGCGCAGAAAGATCTTGCACAACTTGAGGGGATCGGTGTTGAACCTGCAAGTGCAACATCTGTTGCAGGACTTAGGAAACTGGTTAATGCAGGTGTAATTGGACGGGATGAAACAATTGTGTGCATCACTACTGGTCATCTGTTAAAGGATCCCGAAACGGCTATTGCTAATTGTGCTGAACTGATCGTTGTGGATGCGACGATCGAGGCGATCAGAGATGCCGTGTTCTCTGACCGAAAAGAGTGTAGATAATTGGTAATTGAATTGATGATTGGTGGAACAATGCAGCAGGATTACGAACCACACGATGTTGAGAAGAAATGGCAGGAATTGTGGAGTGGAGAAAAGGTATTTGAACCTGAAATTGATGGGGATAAATTCTTGGATAAATTCTTTGTTACGATCCCATATCCATATCTGAATGGAAACCTTCATGCAGGACATACACGAACTTTTACGATCGGTGATGTTGTAGCACGATATAAGCGTATGCAGGGTTACAATGTACTTTTCCCTATGGGATTCCATGTCACAGGAACACCAATTGTAGGTCTTGCTGAACTTATCCAGAATAAGGAACCACAGACAATGGAGGTGTATTCAAAATTCCATGGTATTCCAATGGATGTGTTGAACACACTTGATACTCCTGAAAAGATCGTGGATTATTTTAAGGTCGAAGCCGAAAAAGCAATGCGCTCGATCGGTTATTCTATTGATTGGAGACGAAAGTTCACTACAACTGATGCTCCGTACAAGAAATTCATTGAATGGCAGTTCAATCTTCTGCATGATAAAGGATTGATCAGCAAGGGCTCACATCCTGTAAAATGGTGTCCTAATGACGATAATCCTGTAGAGGATCATGATATTCTGCATGGCGAGGGTGCGAACATTATTGATTATACACTTATCAAGTTCAGGTTCGATGATGTTGTACTACCCTGTGCAACACTTCGACCCGAGACTGTTTTTGGTGTTACCAACCTGTGGGTGAATCCTGCCATTGAACATGTTAAGATCAAGGTTGAACTTGATGGCAAAGAGGAATTGTGGATCGTAAGTAAGGATGCATACAATAAACTGACATTTACGGACAGGACTGTTGAGTTTATTGAAACAGTTCCATCAAAGTCACTGATCGGTATCAAGGTCAAAAACCCGTTGACAGGCATGGAAGTTATCACACTTCCGGCATCGTTCGTGAAATCCGAGAACGGAAGCGGAATTGTTATGAGTGTGCCTGCGCATGCGCCTTTTGATTATCTGGCATTGCGCGACCTTTATGACAAGGATCTGAGCGAGTTTGGAATTAATGAAGACCTGCGCAAGATCGAGTTGATCTCATTAATAAAAGCAAAGGAGTTTGGGGAATTTCCGGCAGTTGAGGCTGTCGAACAGTTTAATGTAAAGGATCAGGACGATCCACGCGCAGAAGAAGCAACCAAGATGGTGTATCGTCGTGAGTTCCATGGCGGTGTGTTGAAGGATAATACCGGCAAGTATGCGGGCGTGGCTGTATCCAAGATCAAGGATGTACTTACACATGATCTGATCGAGCAGGGAATAGGTGAGGTATTTTATGAGTTCAGCGAACCTGTTGTGTGCCGATGCGGTACTAAATGTGTTGTAAATATGGTAAAAGGGCAGTGGTTTTTAAATTATTCTGACCTTGAGTGGAAGGATAAGGTTTACCGCTGTATTGAGAATATGGACATTTTGCCGAGCGATCTTCGGGTCGAGTTCAACAATAAGGTTGACTGGCTTAAGGACAAGGCATGTGCCAGAAAGAAAGGACTTGGCACGAAATTGCCGTTTGATAATGAGTGGTTGATCGAGTCTTTGGGAGATTCGACCATTTATATGTCATATTATACTATTGCGAAATTTATTGCAAAAGGCATCACTCCGGAGCAACTGACCCCGCAACTTTTTGATTATGTGCTGCTTGGAAAGGGCAGTGTTGAAGATGCATCAGGTGCGAGCGGTATTGATGCTGATATCATTGACCGGATGAGGCTTGAATTTGAGTATTGGTACCCTGTTGACTTGCGGTCATCAGGTAAGGACCTTATTCCAAATCATCTGTTGTTCTTCCTGTTCCATCATGTTGCGATATTTGATGAGGACAAATGGCCAAAAGCCATTGCAATTAATGGTTTTGTGTCGCTTGAAGGACAGAAGATGAGCAAGTCCAAAGGTCCTCTTCTGACACTTAGTGATGCTATTGAGAATTATGGTGCAGATATTTCAAGGATGTATATCCTTTCAAGTGCTGAGCAGACCCAGGATGCAGACTGGAAGAACAGCGGAATCGAGACTGCAAGAAAGCAGGTCGATAGGTTCTATTCGTTTGCAAGGGATGTTGTTGATTCAGGTTTGACTTCCGGCATGGATGGTGAACTTAAACTAATAGACCGCTGGTTATTGAGTAAACTCCAGAATCGAATAAGTGAGACGAATGATGCTCTTGATCTGATATTGACGCGCCATGCGCTTCAAAATTCATTTTTCTTACTGTTCAATGACCTGAAATGGTACCAGCGCCGTGGTGGTAGTGCATTGCTCTATGATGTTCTTGATACATGGGTGCGCCTGCTTTCCCCATTCACTCCGCATTTATGTGAGGAGATATGGGAAGCGATGGGACACGGTGAAGGTGATCTTGTATCATTTGCTTCGTATCCCAAATATAATGAGGATCTTGTGGACAATGTCGCAGAACTTGCAGAGGAGTTGGTCAGCAACACGCTTTCTGATGTTGAGGAGATCGTGAAGGTTACAAAGATGTCACCGAAAAAAGTGATATTGTACACATCTCCCACGTGGAAGACATATTCATTTAAACTTGCAATTAAGATGCAGAAAGATGGCAACTTAAACGTTGGAACATTGATTAAGACGCTTATGTTAGATCCTGTTATGAAACAGCATGGGAAGGATGTTCAAAATTTTGTGCAGAAGGTTGTACCTGACATTGTAAAGATAGGGACTAAACAGTTGGATTTGTACATAGACTCAAATTTGAACGAGAAATCAATACTCGATGAAGCTATTGCTTTCCTTGAAACCGAGATCGGATGTACGGTCAAAGTGTACAGTGCGGATTCACCGGAATATGACCCGCAAAATAAGGCAAGATTTGCAGTTCCGATGCGACCTGCAATATATCTTGTGAATTGAATCAATTCGGTGATGTGCGTCCTTTGATCAATAAAGATCCGGGCGCCTGTCACACACTTATATCGATCGAACTGTGAAACTTTGGCATCTACTGCAAAGAAGAAAAATACTTCTGTTTTGGGCTTGTCAATTTATCGGGGATAGTTGGATGCAACAAATCCTGTTCAAGGAGTGGGTTTAATATTTTTGAACGAAAGTATTCTCTATGTGTCAATTCAAGGAAATCCATAATTTCACTTGCAGTTCTTTCAGTTTTACAAAATTCTATAATTTTCACTGTTCGTTCATCTTGCGCGGTAGCTTGCGCGGTAGCTTGCGCGGTATCATGTGGTGTAAGAGGAATAATCATTTTGAAAATATTTTCCTCTATCAATTGGGGTTCATTGTCGGAATATATTCGGACATATTTCACAAGATTTCTTGTACC
>JAHYJJ010000239.1:0-1396 GCA_019429165.1 Methanosarcinaceae archaeon
ACATAACTGCAACCGATGTAAACATATTTGTCAATAAATTGGACAAAATTGGATATGCAATTGACAGTGCTCTTATAGTTGCCCTTGCAGGAATTGATACCAAGTCACTGCGAATCGCAGAAGAGAATAACATCCGGGTATGGAATCGCGATGATGTGAATTTCCTGATGAAACTTTGTGGCAAGTTTCCGATCTTAGTGTGAACTACCACTACCTGCCATCACGTTTGCTTTCGTAGATTGTGCGGCCTGGGTGTTTTCACACTTTTTTTCCAGTCAATTTTTTTCAGTCAAATGTTGATTATAGTAGTACAGAGAATGGAACTTTAAAATATATTACATCAAAGCATATTAACAGACATCATCACAAATATCCCTTATTTCCTCTAAAATGGCAATATTTTAATAATTTAATTAGTTTAACTTATATAAGAGTATATTATATTTACCATATATGCCCACACCCGGTAAATATGATCTACTGATATACCTGCACTTCAATGAACCAATGACGTTTAGCAGTCTGGAAGATGTCCTGCGTAGAAATTTTCTGTTTGAAGATCTGAACACACAGACATTGTACAAAAAACTGCGAGAATTACTTGACAGTAATTTTGTAGTGAAAAGATCCCTGCCAGGTACAAGAACAAGTGAATACTCGTTGAATCTGGAAAACGATTCACTGATAGATAATTTATCCTTCCTGCTCTGGTGCAGGAAAGAAGGGATCGATCATAATGCGATCCTGGATCCAAAAACAGAGGCTGTAATTCTTTTAATCCTGAAACACATAGAGATTTCCCGTGAGAAATTAGTGATAGAATCAAAAATATCAGAAAAAACACTTAAAAAACATACCGATATACTTCTTAAAAACAGGTTCATCAGAGTAACTAGCCAAAAACCGATGGTGTTCGAGTTCCTCATAAATGATGTAACACTTTGGTATCTGATAATGAAAGGACTTCAAGTCCCGGATATTGCAAGCGACTGCAAGGATTCGATCGCTTATATAGATTCAGTTAAAAACATTACCGGATCGAAAAAAGTAATGGATAATCTCATCAAGCTGCACATCTACTCTTCAACCGTCACAGAAGGGAACACTGCATCCAATGAGGACGTTGAACGTATAATACATGATCTGCCAACAGGTCTTTCGCCAAAAGAGATTATAGAGATTAAAAATACAAAGGATGCTCTGGACCATATACTCGAAGTGTATAAAGATACAGACGTAAACCTTGACCTGATTAAAACCACTCATCAGATACTGATGCGCGGATTGATCAAAGAAGCCGGAATATTCTATGCTTCAGCCACAAAACGAATTATTGGTTCGAAATTGAAATTGCCATCAACCAATAATGAGGTGGAATATTTGATGAGGTCCCTTG
>JAHYJJ010000057.1:0-8712 GCA_019429165.1 Methanosarcinaceae archaeon
GATATATCATTTATAATATGAGATATTACCAAACCCTCTTCTTCGCTTCCTTTCTTTTATGCAGGAATTTCTCGAATTCCACAATGAAAAACACCGCGCTAGATACTCCTATAATCCATGCCCAGTTCTCCAGTCCAAGAGGAGCGGTCTTAAACACAGTATTCATTACCGGATGATATGTGATAAGCATCTGCAATCCTATTACAATTGCCGTACCAAGTAACATAAATTTGTTGGAGAACAATGAGCCTGCCACATAGTCATATATGGACTTGGAATTATACAGGTAGAATATCTCAAAGAATACAATGGTGTTTAGCGCTATCGTGCGGGCTGTATCAAGTCCTCTGCCATTGTTATCTAATTCGAAGAAGAACAACAGGAAGGTAGCAGCCACCATCAGCAGGGATACAAGCACAATCCTCCATTTTATTACTGGCAACAGAAGCGGTTCATCAGGTCTGCGTGGAGGTCTGTTCAACAATCCCTTCTCCTTTGGTTCCATGACAATTGAGACGCCCAATCCTATTGCAGTGATTGTATTTATCCACAGGATCTGCAGGGGCAAAAGTGGAAGCGTGAAACCAAGCAGGATGGCTGCCATTATCATAAGCCCTTCGCCGCCATTGGTTGGCAGGGTCCACAATATTATCTTCTGGATCTTGCTGTACACGTCCCGTCCTTCCTCAACAGCAGAGACTATGGACGCAAAATTATCATCAGCAAGCACCATATCAGACGCCTCTCTGGCAACCTCGGTGCCGGAGAGCCCCATTGCGATGCCGATGTCGGCAGTCTTCAAGGCAGGAGCATCATTGATGCCGTCACCTGTCACTGCCACAACCTCTCCTTTAGCCTGCAAAATCTGGACTATACGGAACTTGTGCTCAGGTGCAGTTCTAGCAAACACCGAAACAGTATCCAGCGCTTCAGTAAGCTGTTCATCAGTCATCTTCTCAATATCGCTGCCCCCAAGTGCGCCTTTTGTCCTTATGCCAAGTTGTGCTGCAATGCTCTGAGCTGTTTTTAAGTGGTCGCCTGTAATCATGATGACCCGTATGCCCGCAGTCTTGCATTTCTCGATAGAGAGCTTCACCTCTTCTCTGGGCGGGTCGATCATACCCTGCAATCCTACAAAAACCAGATCCTGGATATCATTAGGCTCGATATGGTCAACGTCGGCTCCCACCTTTTTATATGCCATACCGATGACCCTCAGCCCCCCTGAAGCCATCTCCTCTGCGGCCTTATGAACACTGTCAACATCAAGCATACCACTATGCTCATAATTGCATAGCTCCATCATCTTCTCAGGCGAGCCTTTCACATAGATCATCTTGTTGCCGTCAGAATCCATGTGCAGTGTTGCCATGTACCTGGTTTCTGACTGGAATGGTATGACATCAAGTCTTGGCAGGTGGAATTTTTCCGCCTTTAAGCCAGATATCAAAAGCGCCCCTTCCGTTGGGTCACCATCTATTCCATTATCCTCCACAATAGATGCATCATTGCACAGCATACCTACTCTTAAAGTCTCGATCAGTGCAGGATTGCTTATGGGCTCTATTCTTAAGTCATTCAGGATGAAGTTTCCTTCAGGTACGTAACCTGTTCCTGTGACGTGATACCTTTTCCCTGACGTGTATATTTCTGTCACAGTCATCTGGTTTTTTGTCAGGGTTCCTGTCTTGTCAGAGCATATGACCGTGGCCGAGCCCAGAGTTTCCACAGCAGGCATTGTGCGTATGATGGCATTTTTTGATGCCATTGACTTGATAGCGATCGCAAGTGAAATGGTAATAACAGCAGGAAGCCCTTCCGGGATTGCTGCTACTGCCAGGCTGACAGCGGCAAGGAATATCTCCACTGTCTCCATCCCCCGAAGTATGCCGACCACGAACGTGAACAGAGATATCAGTAGAATCACCACTGAGAGGATAAGACTTAAGCGTGCAATTTTTTTTACAAGTGGTGTGGTCATCTCACCACTCTGCCGGATGAACTCGGATATCTTGCCTATCTCAGTATCCTTTGCTGTTGCAACAACAATACCCCTACCCAATCCCTGAGTAACCAGGGTACCTGCAAAGAGCATGTTCTTCTGGTCAGCTGGTGGGATGTTCTCCTTTTCGATAGGGTCAGTAATCTTTTCTGCAGCCATGGATTCTCCGGTCAGCAGGGATTCATCTGCCCTTAGATTTTTCACATAAAAAGCGCGCAGGTCTGCAGGGACCCTGTCACCGGCTTCTAACAGAACGACATCGCCTGCAACCAGCTCCCTGCTGTGTATTGTCCAGCGCTGGCCATTCCTGATAACGCTGGCCTCAGGCACCAGCATCTTTGCAAGTGATTCAAGGGCACGCTCGGCCTTATACTCCTGAATAAAACCTATGATCGCATTTGCAAGCACAACCCCCATAATGACGATCATATCTGCATATTCCTTCAAAAACAATGTTACCGCTGCAGCGGCGAGCAGTACATAAATAAGCGGGCTTGCAAACTGTTTCAGGAACTTGTATACAGGGCCGTGCTCCTTTTTTGGCTCGACCTCATTGTAACCGTCCCTTATAAGCCTGTTTGACGCTTCCTCCTGGGTGATGCCATCCAGACTGCTCTGCAAAAGTGATATGATTTCATCTGCAGGAATATGATACCATTTTACTTCACTCGCCATGCAGGATAAGAGGAAGTCAGATTATTAATAACTTTTTGCAGATTAAATGAAAACAAGTTGTGTGGGCTGTATTGAAGTGATCTGTGATTTTAATCGGGACTAAAACAAATATTTAACAGACAGGATGATTGTTCACAACCCCAATGACATCTCCAAACAGTCATATTTATGGCATTATAATATTAAAAATTTAATATATTATTGTATAGAATCCGGGTGGAGTCTATTTTTGTTCCAAGGCTATTCCGATAGGCCTTGGGACAAAATTGCCGCAGCATAGCGGTTAGTTTTTACGATAAAAATACCAAAAACCGCTATAGCATATCGATTCAAGAAATAATATTGTCCTGAGGTTGTTTTCCCTTTACTGTCGCCAGTATTCTCATGAATGAGTCATACTGGCGTCAGATAACAAGGTGATATTTACATAGGCCCATTTACAAAGATTTGTCAGACGAATTCTTTCGCTTGATCATGTGTTTCAACGGTTTTAAACTTATTAGGTTGTAACCAGTGCTAACATAGCAAGACCACACGTAATAAGAATATGCGTAAATCAGCATTGATCCGAACAAAAATAAAAGAAGTTATGAAACTTATGTCACAAATATGAAGTGATTTTATAAAATATGGCGATAACGATCTTTTTTTACGTTATCGAAAAATCAATTTTAAATATGTATGGCTACGCCTGTAATTATTCACAATAGCAAATTGAAAGATTTTTTAATTCCTTGAGGACTGAAGTGATCTTAGGTCAATTCTCTCTTCAGTATCTTATGTGCAATATTTAGCTTCTTGAATTTCTCAGTGTCTCCGGTTGACATATCCGGATGCAATTCTTTTGCCATAACCTTGTATTTTTTATTGATGACCTCAAAATCGGTCTCATCATGGTCACAATCAAAAAACTCTCGCGCCTCTTTGCGCCTGTCATAGACATCTGAATCCTCTTTAAACTCTGAAATAAAATCGCGTAGTGTATTTTCACCAGAAATGATCAGATTTACTTCAATCTCAATTACCTTGAATAAAACATAAAGATTTTCTACATATTTGCTTTGCATATTATGACTAAAATGCATTCGATGATCCGATATGTACCAGGTTGCAGAAGCTTTTGCTTTTTTTATAGCAATTCTTTCAAGAGGGATATTAATGTCATCTTCGATAACATCGATCTTCTTTAAGATCTTAATAATATTATTCTTGTATTGTATCGATCTTCGATTGCTTGCATCCTTTACAACTATTGAACCAATCTCGTGTCCTTTTATTTTTACCATTGAATTCACTCATTTTCGTTTTTGAAGACGTCACTAGTACTCTGCTCCTTTATAAAACAATATGTATGGTTTAGAATAACGGTTTTTTTTATATATGATTGAAATTCATGGCAAATCATGGAAATTAATAAAACTTCAATAGAATCAAATAAGTGTAGCGGAGAATTGTGATGATAACGTTTTATACAGGTTTTATACTATATTGTACTGGAGATATCGTCAGCGACTTGATCTCTCTTTTCGATTAACTGATATAATTTGAGGTTAGTTGTATAGTTTGAAATGTAAGTAAAAGTGAGGAGAAAAGATATGCTACCACTGCCAGAGATTCATGAGTTGCATCCTATCGAGAAAGAACTTCTGGGGTATGACCTGTCAGTGAGAAAACTGGGTGAATGTTTATACGAATTCAATGATATTTATCTGAACAATAAATTCGAGAACCAGCAATTCTATGTGCCTGACAACGAGCATATATTGGCTGTGATCGATAAAAGTTCAGTGGAATCCCTTCTGGAAAAAGGCATAGATCTGCCTGCTTTTGAGAAAGCAGGGCCAAAGAAAAAGCTGTTTTTTGAGTTAGGCAAAGCCACATATGCAATTGTGACTTGCGGAGGGCTCTGCCCGGGGCTTAATTCTGTGATCAGTGGAATCGTCATGCTGAATTATTTTCGCTATAACAATAGGGTGGGTTACGGCATCCGCTATGGCTATGCCGGTTTCATCAAGGAAAACGGTCACGAAGTAATACCTCTGACACCTGAATTTGTGGAATTTATCCACTCTCAGGGCGGTACTGTACTTGGTTCATCCAGGGGGCCGCAGGATACAAAAAAGATTGTTGACCGGCTGGTGGAACTGGAAGTGAAGATCCTTTATGCTATCGGCGGCGACGGCACTCTCCGGGGAGCATTGGATATCGCGGGGGAGATCGAGAAGCGAGGTTTGAAGATAGCCGTGATCGGTATTCCCAAGACCATTGACAACGATATCAATTTCATCGATAAATCCTTTGGTATGGAAACTGCTTTTTCGGAAGCCTGTGTTTCTATCTATGCGGCGCATGTTGAGGCCAGGTCTGCTGTTAACGGTATAGGCATTGTGAAGGTGATGGGGAGAGAGTCGGGTTTTATTGCTGTGAATGCCACGCTTGCAACAAATGATGCGAATTATTGTTTGATACCTGAGATGGAATTTGAACTGGAGGGAGAGAAGGGGTTTTTAAGACAGCTGGAAAAACGGCTTCTGGAGCGCAAGCACGCAGTGATTGTGGTTTCGGAAGGGGTCGGGCAAAAATATGTTTCTAACCCTGATAATCCTCAATACGACCAGTCCGGGAACGTGAAACTTCTTGACTTTGGGATTTATTTGAAGGAGCGTATAGAAGCCCACCTGAAAACGAAAAATATCCCGACCAATATCAAGTATCTTGACCCGAGTTATAGTATCCGAAGCCGCCCTCCAACGCCAAATGATTCGATCTTCTGTTTACAACTGGCACAGATGGCGGTTCATGCCGGAATGTCTGGAAGAACGGGTATGCTGGTAGGGATCTTCAACGGTCAGTTCACTCACCTGCCAATGGAAATTGTGACTGCAAAAAGGAAAAAGGTTGATCTGGATTCCCAGTTGTGGCACTCTGTGCTGCAAATGACAGGTCAGCCGGCATCATTCAAGAATGAGTGACTGTTTTTCCAGCAATCATCAACATTTATGTTTTCTACTTTAATCAGTGTATCAGTATTCTCCAAAACCATACTTTATCTGCAACATGGATTTTTTCGTTCCTGTTAACGAACTAAAAAATATTTATATGAAACAGTTCATGTTCATGGCAATTCCATCATAATATGTATATAGAATCGAACATTAATTTTAGCACAGGAGTTGGAGTATGTTACAATTTGATAAAGGGATTGATAAAAAAGATCGGATCATAGCATATTACTCAATGGAGATAGGGCTCGATAGTCGCATTCCAACATATAGCGGCGGACTTGGTGTGCTGGCAGGAGATACTATACGATCATGTGCAGATCTTGGGGTACCTATAGTGGGGATCACATTATTGAGTGAAAGGGGATATTTCTACCAAAAACTTGACTCCGATGGAAACCAGATAGAAATGCCAGTATCCTGGAACAAAGACAACTTTTTGACACTTCTGCCCGCAAAAACTACTCTGCATATAGAAGGGAGAAATGTCACAGTGCAGGTCTGGCAATATACCGTAACAGGTGTGGGCGGTGCCACTGTTCCCGTATACCTGCTTGATACGAACGTTGAGGGAAATTCAGAATACGATTGCGCCATAACAAGCTATCTGTACGGCGGAGATCTGCAGTATCGTTTCGCGCAGGAGATGGTGCTCGGTATTGCAGGAGTTAGTATACTAAAAGAACTCGGCCATACTGGTATAAGGAAATACCACATGAACGAAGGACATGCTGCTCTGCTGACCCTTGAATTGCTGGAGCGTGATAAGGTTGACAATAATAAGCCAGCTTATGACCCGCATAACGTGAGGAAGATGTGTGTTTTTACCACCCATACGCCTGTTCCTGCAGGTCATGACAAGTTTCCGCACGGTATCGTCCGGAACATGTACGGCAATATCTCACGCTTCGAAATGGACGATGAAATACACACAGATGGCATGCTGAATATGACCCTCCTTGCATTGCGTATGAGCCGCTTTATCAATGGTGTGGCAAAGAAACATACTGAAGTCTCAAGAAGCATGTTCCCTGGATACAGTATAGATTCCATCACAAACGGGGTCCACTCTCCGACATGGGTTTGCGAATCTTTTGTAAAATTATATGATAAATACATGCCAGGATGGCGAACTGATCCATTCACCCTCCGATATGCCCTCAGCATACCAAATCCCGAGATATGGGATGCCCATATGGTAGCTAAAAAGAGACTTATCGATAAGGTCAACAGTCTGACCAACGCAGGGATGGACCATGATATTTTGACAATAGGATTTGCACGGCGGGCAACAGCATATAAGCGTATGGAGTTGCTGTTTCATGACATTGAGAATCTTGTTCGCATCAATGACAATGCGGGTGAGATACAGATAATCTTTGCAGGCAAAGCCCATCCTGCCGACTTAGGTGGAAAGGAAACGATCAGGCGCATCCATACCCGTATAGAAGAATTAAGTGGGAGGATAAAGATAGCCTATCTTCCAAATTATGACATGGGTCTATCCAGATTGATGATCTCAGGTGTAGATGTATGGTTGAACACACCGCAGCGACCCATGGAAGCATCAGGAACAAGCGGTATGAAAGCATGCCACAACGGTGTTCTAAATCTGAGCGTGTTCGACGGCTGGTGGCTTGAAGGATATATAAAAGACGCTACCGGATGGGGCATAGGTCTAAAGCCTACTGATGCAAAAGAAGAAATAAAAACTGATAATGCGGCGGATGCAAGTGATCTGTATAATAAGCTTGAACATGAAATACTACCTATGTTCTATGATGACAAACCAAAATGGATGGATATGGTATGTCACAGTATTGCTCTCAATGCATCGTTCTTCAATACACACCGGATGATACAGCAATATATCACAAGCGCATACTGTCACTGATGAGGTATTCTATTTTGTCCAGTGAACTACTTCCATCTGCCGCTATACGGCGAGAAATCCGTATTCTGTTTCATTTGGATATAAGTATTTTATAGTTGTAGCCCAAATTTGACAGTTGTCACTTTTTCTTGAATATAATGCATACTATTTTTCCCTTAAAATCCGGTATTCATTGGGTAAAAATTCGCATAGATGAAATTTTTCGAGCCATTTATTATTTAATCTACGGTACGGTCAAATTCAATAAGTTTTTTTGGATAGAATTGTTTTAATGAATTCGACTGGGGGGCTTTCTGACATATAAATTATTATGTTGTGCCATATAGAGTCAAAGATTCCAAAACTCTACATCTCACATCCATAAACTATATTTACCATATCCACGAATATATATATGTTATATAATCAGGAGTGGTTGTAAATGAAATTTGGATTAACACGCTGGAGGCCATCTGCGGTTTCGCAATGGGACCCATTTGAAGAGATTAGCCGGACACAGGAACGTTTGAATCAGTTGTTTGAACATTTCGCACCCAGAGAGGAGTGGCTTGGTGAAAAGACAATATCGCCTCTTATGGACGTAAAGGAAGAAGGTGACAAGATAATTGTCAAAACTGACGTGCCTGGTGTTGACAAGAAAGATGTAGAGATCAGCGTTAAGGATAATGTCCTTGAGATTAACGCAAAATGCAGCAAGGAATCCGATGTCGAAGAGGAAGGTTATGTGCGACATGAGCGCATGTATAACAGTTTCCATCGTGCCATTATGCTTCCTTCTTTCGTTACGCAAGAAGGCGCAAAGGCAAAACTTGATGACGGTGTCCTGACACTCACGCTTCCCAAATCGGCTATTGAAGAAGGTCACAGGATAATGATCGAGTGATGTTTTTCAAGACACAATTCAATATTGTTTGAGTATAAGCGCCCACATATCAATCCATATTAATGGAGTAATGTGGCCGCTTGATCTTCTTTTTTTAAAATATTTCAAAGCACCCGATTGTGATTTGCGGCATCAGTAAAAATTCTATCGTCATCTTTTGCTTAGTCGGGGTAACTATCATCATCGCCGCAAAATGTACTATATAGATAATCTTATTTATCCCCAACGCTATTTCACGCATCGAGGAATGAGGTAT
>JAHYJJ010000058.1:0-8620 GCA_019429165.1 Methanosarcinaceae archaeon
GCTTGACGGCAATGGCATCATTGGTGCTCTTGCAGCTCTGCCGTGGTTTGCGAGACCTGATGAGTCTATCAGGCGAGATGCGGAATTGATGTTATAGTTGATCCATTAATAGAATAATACAATAGAATAATACAATAGAATAATACAATAGAACAATACAATAGAATAATACAATAGAATAATACAATAGAATAATACAATAGAATAATACAATAGAATAATACAATAGAACAATTGTTGTTTAAACGATATCAAAAAACGTTAAAACCGCCGCAGGCGGCGCAGCTCATAACTGCTAATGTGCTAAAAATAAAAATAAAAATAAAAATAAAAATAAAAATAAAAATAAAAATAAAAATAAACATTCATAATGCATGGGGTACCCACGAGCATGAAAACGCTGGTGTATTTTCATACCAAATGGTGAAAATACATGACAGTCAATTCTATAATTATACCTGCTTAAACACTTTGATTAAATGACCATGAAAATGACACTGACAGCAACGAGCACAACAGGACTTGAAGCACTTTATCTTGCAGCCGTTGACAGCAATATCTCATTTGTCTCGGCAGTTGCCGGTTATCCCATCACTGCTGTGATGGACAGATTTTTGGAAAATATCACGAATGCGAACGTGGGTGCAAGTACCGATGCAAGTATACGTGCAGACAGAGGATTCGATGCAAAATGGATGACTAATGAGAAGGTCGCGCTTGAGAGTGCACTGGGTGCATCAGTGTCGGGCAGACGTGCGCTCGTACTCACCAAACACGTTGGAATGAATATATTATCGGACCCTCTTGTAACATCCGTAACACACACAATCGGTGCAGGCCTGGTAATTTTTGCAGGTGACGACCCAGGAGTTGCTGCGTCACAGAATGAACAGGATTCCAGATGGTATGGCGAGATCGCTGAAGTAGCCGTATTTGATCCATCAACACCACAGGACGCATACAGTGCGGTTGTAAGGGCATTTGAACTATCGGAGCAGGTAAGTGCACCTGTGATCGTCAGGATCACACATAGGCTGGAAATTTGTGAGGGTTTACTTGAGAGAGTTAAGAAAGTAAAAAATGATCAGCATGTTACCAAAGTGGTCTTTGATCGTTCGATATGGGCGATCACAATGCGTGGAAAGCACGAAAAATTACACCTTGAGTCTTATCCCAAACTGATGGAAGAATCGGAGCACACATTTTTGAACAAACTCACAATGCAAAGTGGAGATGTTGGCATTATCTCATCAGGTTATCCTTCCGCGCTGGTCGCTGAAGTTTTGGACACGGATACAGATCGCATTGGTATCTCACATCTCGAACTTGGTATGGTGAATCCAATTCCTTTCAATACAGTGCGCGAATTTGTGAAAGCACACAAGCGCGTTCTTATTGTAGAGGAAACCGAACCTTTTATTGAATCCCACTTGTGTATACTTGATAATGTATTAGGAAAAAAGACAGGACATCTTCCATACGGTCAGGTCGATGTCGAGCATATTGAATATGCACTTGACCACATCAATAACGACACGATAGTCAAGTACACCGACATCCAGACGATTGTCAGCAGGGGAAGCAGGGGAGCGCGCTCGATATGTGATGATTGTCCATATATGCCTCTGTATCATATCCTGCATGATCTTGACGTGATGGTTGCAGGAGATCTCGGTTGTTCGGTACGCAGTGCTCCTGCGCCACTCGAAGCGGTTGACACAGGCTTTGCACTCGGGTCATCCATAGCGGTTGCGTGCGGGTTCGAGAAAAAAGGAATTGCGGTCATAGGTGATTTTGGTCTGGCGCATTCGGGTATCATTGGACTTATCAATGCTGTGCACTGCGGGTTCGATGTAGTGGTAATTGTGTTACAGAACAAGGTTGCTGCAATGACAGGCGGACAGGATGTTCCTGACCTGACCGATGTCGTGCGAGCGGGGGTTGCGGATGTAACGAGTTTTGATATTGATGAGGGTGTGATTGGAACTCTACTTGAATTGATAAATGAAAAATTGGGCAAGCGCGGGGTTTCTGTTATTTTTGTTAAGGGTAAGTGCAGGAAGTATTGACGTATTTATGATTGTGACTAATTTATAGTATTCAGTTTACAAGCAGCCATTTCCAGAGGGGGATAAATACGATCCCATCTTCTATTTTTTCAGTATTTTTTGTAAGCAAAATAAGTTCGTTTACCTTTGGTTTAAATTCGTCTGAAAATTCCATTAATGCCCTTGTTTTTCTTTCATCAAGTTCATTAGTAAACGACACATTGATAGCAGTCAGGGAATTATCTATGTTCTTGATCACAAAATCAACTTCACCTTTTTTGTTCCAGTAATATGGCTCATGTCCGCGTCTTTTTAGTTCCAAAAATACAAGATTCTCAGTTAATCTTCCTTCATCTTCTGAAAATTTGAATGAGATAGAATTTCGAAGACCATTATCGATGCAGTATATCTTTTTATTGTTCATTGATTGTGTTTTTACGGAATAACTGAAGTATTGTATTTCAAACAATATTTTTGCCTGTTCAGCGTAGTACATGTATTCCTTCAGTGTAGAAGGATCCATATTTAGCAGATCTCCAAGTTTTCTGTATGAATACAAAGATGTAAAATTTGAACACAAATAATAAGTAAGTTCCCTCAAAGATTTTATGTTCCTTATGTCATATGTCAAAACGATGTCTCTGTAAAGGATGCTGTCATAATATGATTTTAAATATTCTGCCTTTAGGCTATCGTCCTTTTCAAGCACGACTCTTGGAAATCCACCTTCATACAAATAACCTTTAAGAAGATTCATTATCTTATTCTTGTTTGTGGCAAGAGCAAGGGAATTGTTTTCAACTTTGATGCCATTGAACATTAGATATTCTGAAAAATCAAGAGGATAAACCGGTATTTTAAGATAGCGTCCACTTATTAGTGTTGATAATTTACTGTCAAGCAAGTGTGAAGACGAGCCAGATATTATCAAATGGTTATTTTTCCTGTCATAAATAGACTTGATCCATCTCTCCCATCCGTCCACATTTTGAATTTCATCAAATATCAAATATGTTTTGTCATCACTACAGACATCTTGCTCATAGGTATCCAATATTGTTTTGATGGGGTTATCAAAAGTAATCAGTTCAGGCTCATCAAAATTGACGAATAATATTTTTTTAGGATCAACGTTTTGATTATTTATGAGATCGTATATTGTTTGGTATAGCAACGTTGTTTTGCCGGAGCGTCTTACACCGCTTAATATGACGATCTCGCCTGTTGTTAGGAATTTCTTTACTTTAGAAAAGTATTTTTCCCTTGTTATCCCTGCATCGAATCCCTTTTCATCCCACCATGGATTAAATTTCACAAGTATGTCTAATACTTCAGTCATAATTAGTATTAGATTATAATCTACATAAATCTTCCTATGTGTATGATTATAATCTACATAAATAATGGATTGTGTATTATTGTAATCTACACAAATCGCATATTGTGTGGTATCATAATCTTATATATAATACACAATAAAAAAACTAACCAAAATCAGCATCAAAGAAATGTATATCTTTAACCACTTAGCGTTTACATTCCTGATAACTCTTGGACCCAACTGCCCACCAATAACGACTGAGGGCACCACGAATACCATAATATCAAATAACATAGACCAATCCTCAATTAGTGCTCCAACGAAAACAGGATTCATTCGGGTCAATGCTGCTACAATATCCACAATGAAAATTATGACTACGGTTGAACCAATGACATCAGAAGGATGCTTTATCTTTTCATGATTCCATATACATGGCACTATTACTTTTCCTAGTCCCGTAGCGATCAATCCTTTGAGAAATCCGGCTGCAAAACCCAGTTCCCAGAATATCCGGCTGTGTTTTTGCGGCTCTTTCTTTGATGAAATGGCTGTGATAAGCAAATATATCCCATAAATAAATACAAAAAAGCCGAATATTAGTACAAGTATCTTCCCTCCAATGTATGATGTCAGTATCGAACCTATGATCGCTCCCGGAATTGTCGCTATCAGGTATTTCCTGACAATGTACCAGTTGACTGTATGCTGGTAGAGGTTTCTAATCACCCCGCTTCCAAATCCGAATACCATTGTCAGAAGTGCCAGCCAGAAACTGATAAGTGGGTCAAGTTTGAGTATGAAAAGGTAGACCGGTATCCAGAAGTTCGCACCTGAAATTCCGGCAGACATTGCCACTGCCGATATGATGATGCCAAGCGGGAAAAGGTACCAGTATGTGAGATCCATGGTCTTTTAAGAGAGGGTTTGGGTATATAGTGGTTTTTATTTTGGGTCGTGTCATCTTGTCAGTTGCTTAAAATAAACGTATTTGTATAGCTGTTTTAAAATGACTTCGCAAATGAAATGATTCGATTTGAAACCAAACATTGCGACCGCCCACAGGCGGCACGTTCCATCTATGCAAATTTGAATGAACTAAATAGTTAGCAAACCATTTATTAAAACTTGTGGAATGTGCAGATGGCGATTGAAAATTCGATGTGTATGTAGGGCAATGCGCGCTACGCGCGTGAGGTGAATCATTTTTATCATGAACTAATTAAAAACCCTGCACAACAACGCCCCACCAGCTAAACAAAAACAAATAAATTCATTCATGGCATGCCATCATAATAACTATATAGTTGCAACACGATTAGTATAATCATGTTGCAACAATTTATCAACCGCGAAGCAGAACTCGCTTTCCTAAATGAACGTTTATTGGAACATAAACCCCAACTGCTTATTTTTTACGGTCGGCGTAGGGTTGGCAAGACTCATCTATTGGCAAAGTTCATGGACAGCAAACCGCAGACGCCATCTATCTACTTCCTTGCCGGAAAAAAACGATGGAATGACAATATCAAAGAACTTCAATCCAGGATGGCTGAAATGGTGGATGAGCCATTGTTCTCAACAGCGGAATTTACCGATTATATTGAACTTTTCAGGGAATTTTTAAAAAGGTTCAAGGAACAAATAATTATTGTCATTGATGAATTCCCATACCTCCACGATTCAAAAAGAGATATTGAATCAATGTTCCAGAAAATATATGATGAGATCATATCAGAATCTGAAATAACTCTGATACTTTGCGGTTCAAGTGTCTCAATGATGGAGTCACTGCTTGGATATAAGAGTCCGCTCTATGGCAGGCGTACAGGGCAGTGGCTGGTTGAACCACTTCGCTTCAAAGATGTATGTAAATTTGTTCCAAAATATGACATACAGAATTGCATTGAGACGTATGCCGTACTTGGGGGAATACCATTCTATCTTTCTATGTTCAATGACAGTAACAGTGTTTTGAAGAACATAGATAACATGCTGCTCAGTAAAGGTTCGGTACTGCAAAGAGAACCTGAATTCTTATTGATGGAAGAAGTACGAGAGCCAAGGAACTATTTCCTTATATTGAAAGCGATAGCATTTGGAAATACAAGATCATCTGAGATAATCAATACAACCGGACTTGATAAGTCTGTAGTTTCAAGATACATAGATGTCCTGCATAACCTGAGAATTGTCAAAAAATCCACGCCGATTACAATAAAAAAAGAAAATGTACGCGATATTCGATATTATCTGAATGATAATCTTTTCAATTTTTGGTTTAAATTTATTTATCCAAACGAATCACAGATAGAATATGGCAATACTGATGCCTTGATCCAAACTATAAAGTCGCAACTGGATGTTCATACAAGTTTTGTCTTTGAAGATGTTTCTCAAGAATTCCTATATGAGATCATAGATGATCTGCCATTTAGATTTGAGAGAATTGGTAAGTGGTGGCACAAGGATAATGAGATTGACCTTCTAGCATTCAATGAGGAATCACGAGATATCATGTTTATTGAATGTAAATGGAAAAATAGAAAGATTGGTGTGGATGTTATCGAAAAATTGATGAATAAAACAAAACATGTTGATTGGAAAAATAATAACCGACATGAACATTTTTGCATAATCTCAAAGAATGGATTAACAAAAAATGCAGAACAGTTTGCAAAAGAAAATGGCGTTTTAAGTTTTGATATACGGGATATGAAGAAGGTCTTTAACGTTGGTGACAGTAAAGTTTAAAGTTAGAGTTAGGGTTTAAGCCTGAGTTACATTTATATCGCAAAAAAACAACAATGATTGAGGAGAAAATCATGGCTAACAATGAACAAAAAGTGATCGATGCAATGAAGGAAGCAGGGGAACCACTCAGTAGCGGTGAAATTGCAGAACGTACGGATATTGATAAAAAGGATGTCAGTAAGATCATAAACGCTTTGAAGAAGAAAGGACAGGTGTCATCTCCAAAAAGATGCTACTATGCACCATCTGAATGAAAGTATAGAAGGCGTGGAAGAAGCCAAACAAGGAATTGACCGAGTTCCTTGAGGAAAAGATGACATCATTTGATTGTCAGAAAAAAATGATGTTCGGTTCAAAGGTATATTTTGTGAACAATAAGTTAATTAACATCGATTCCCAAAATATCCTTTGCGCCACCTGCTATGTCACGAGCAATTTCAGCACATCCAATTGCGGCACTCCACTTTCCAAGGACATGGCAGTTAGCATCAAGATGGTCATTGATCTTATTCACCACATAATCAACTTCTCCGACTGAACCTGCAAGGAATATCTCTCCCCCACAACCATAGTCTTTGAGCAATATCCTGATACCTGCAATCTCCATTGCAGCGAACAGGGCGATAGTATCAAGTGCAAGCAGTGCACTTTCTTCACCTTTTGCCGCACCTTTAAGGAGTCCTTCCCTGCCCGTATAGGGAGTATTTTTCAAAACTCCTGCGTGCATGAATGCCTCATTTGCAGTAGATGAACCTGCATCAACATCCCTAATAGCCTGCAGGTCAAGTGGTCCATGATGTACTCCGGGCGCGAATATGCATGCATCGATCGCACCGATCAACTTTCCATTTGCAACTCCCAATGTCACTGTGTTTGAACTGATATCCGACACCACAAGATCATTGTACCCATGACAAAGTGCATGGTATGCGATACCGATCTTCTCGGGACTTGTTGAATGTGAAAATACATTCATGCGTGGGTCCGTGTTACTTCCTGCATGTATCCCCGGGATAAGCACAGCAGGTATGCCCGAATTTTTGATCGCATCAAAAACACGCGCACCTCCGCCGGTTTTCTCGCCGACACCCTCAATGCTCCTGACCCCTCTGGCATCAACTGAATTAATATCCTCGATCGTAGTGATGTCATCCCCCATCGAATATGTAACTGCAATGAGTTCTATCTCACTTTCATCAACGTCAAAATGTTGCAGAATCGAATCAATGATCTCGGGTTCGGACATAGCGGCTGCATCGCTTCGAAGCAATTCGAATTTCTTAATCTCATTATCCGCAATGCCAACAAAGCGCATTGCAGTTGTCCCGTGATCGATACCCACAAACATTAGTCACACTCATTCCGAATCGTCAAAAAGCATTGCATTCAGTTCGTTCATCAGGCGTTCCCCTTCTGTATCATCCGCCACAGTCGTAATAACTCGTATTTCCTGTACAGCAGTCCCATGAGTAATGATCATACGAAGATTGCCCCTCGTATCAGAACGTAAAACTTTTCCGGTGATTCCTCCGTGTGATGTTGTATTTCCTTTAACACTTATCACAGATGGCACAATTCGTTTGACCTCTGAGTGATCAAGGATCGTATTTATCAATTTCTTCCCATGACGTCCACCAATAATAGTTGTGTGCACTCCGCCAATTTTTTCAGGTGTAGGGTGACTTTTGGTCATGTTATTACCGTATAATGTAAAGATTACACTGCATTTATTTTAGATGTATAAAATAATAGTGGTTTTGGTCCATGCATGTTGTCTGGCAGTCATTTTAATGTAAAAGATCGAATGGATCTGCTATTTGATTATCATCGGATAAATTTTGTACTGCGAATGAGGCTTTGCCTGATAATCTATCAGATTGCCTCAATATCACTCATACCAACAAGACTTATATTTGCATTAGACAAAACTTTCAAAGCGGACTTGATATCATCGACCCGAACGATCAGCAATGCCATATCTGACTTTGTGACAAAAGCATATGCATAATCGATGTTGATATTGTGCTCGCCCAAAACATCCGCAATGACAGATAAACTACCAGGCACATCAGCCATTTCAATACCAAGCACACTTGTTTCAGACACTGTAAAACCTGCATTATGCAGCACACTGTGTGCTACATCAGGTTTATCTACAACCATTCTCACAATCCCAAAATCGCCTGCTTCTGCAATCGTGAATGCACGTATGTTCACATTTGCACTCTTTAGATTGGAAGCAATACTCGCAAGTTTACCGGATTTATTCTCTGAGAACAATGATATCTGCTTTATGATCTTATCTTCCATTTTACTACCCCATGTTTATTTGTTTAGATATAAGTTCAACTTTAGGTTTAAGTTTGATTTTAATGTCTAAGTTTGATTTTAATGTCTAAGTTTGATTTTAATGTCTAAGTTTGATTTTAATGTCTAAGTTTGATTTTAATGTCTAAGTTTGATTTTAATGTCTAAGTTTGATTTTAATGTCTAAGTT
>JAHYJJ010000059.1:0-8549 GCA_019429165.1 Methanosarcinaceae archaeon
GAAAACCATAACTGAAAAAGATTTAAACTACAAAGTAATCTAGAATAGCAGCAATTATGATCTAAATCTTAACTTAAATATTGACTTAAATCTTAACTTACATATTGACTTAAATATTGACTTAAATATTGACTTAAATATTGACTTAAATATTGACTTAAATCTTAACCTTAATTTCACCATGTTATTGGAGGGAATAGATGGGCGTAATAAAATCATTCAAAAAAAATTTCGCAGGACTTTTCAAAAAACTATTCAACAAACAGAATGCACGTATCGGTATATATGGTCCTCCCAATGCTGGAAAAACTACTCTTGCTAATAGGATATTAAGGGATTGGACTGGAGATGCAATGGGTTCAGTCTCACATGTGGCACACGAAACCAGGCGTGCAAGACGGCGAGAGGGCGTTACTATTAAGACGAACGGTAATTCTATCACTCTGGACATAATTGACACTCCAGGACTTGCCACCAAGATTGATTTCCAAGATTTTATGGCAGCAGGCATGGAAGTGGGCGAAGCCAAACGTAGGGCAAAAGAGGCAACAGAAGGTGTTATTGAAGCGGTGAAATGGCTTGAGAACCTTGATGGTGTGATACTTGTAATGGACGCGACCGAAGACCCATTTACTCAGGTCAATGTCACAGTTATTGGAAACATGGAAGCACGCAATCTTCCTTTATTGATCGCAGCCAACAAGGTGGATCTGGAAAATTCATCCCCGACAACGATCAGGGACGCATTCCCACAGCATCCAATGGTCGCAATATCGGCACTGGAAGGCAAGAATATCGATACTCTTTATGAAGAGATAGCAAAAAGGTTCGGGTGATTGATATGGATGGCATTCAAATGGATCTCATATCAGAAGACATGTTGGCTGGAATGGCTCCTGTAGAAAAGGTCAGGTTCATCATCGATGAGGTTAAAAATGGAAAGATACTCGTGCTTGAAAAAGGCTTGACACCTGAAGAAGAAGCGCAACTTATTGAAATAACGATGTCACAGATCGATCCAGATGATTTTTCAGGTATTGAGATGGAAAGTTATCCTTTCAAAATTGATAATTCATTTATTGGAAAACTGTTCAAAAAGAATACGATACGAACAAGACTTACAGTCATAGGACCTGCAAATCAGCTAAAAACGCTTAAGAGAGACCGTGACCTGATAAGTGCGCTTGTTTCATCAAAAAAATAGTTGTGTGAATTTTAATGGGAACTGCTGAAGATATCGAAAATATCCTATCTTATCCACAATCAATATCATCTTTTGAGATGGGGCGGGATGATGTTAATGTATTGTGCACACGTGGTAAGGTCACAGTTTGGTTTGGACGTCAGGTTCCGGATTATGTGATCGGTCAGATCTTGATTGGCATTTCCAGTGCAGATGCATCATCAGTGTATGAATTTGATATTATTTGTCCTTTTGAAGAGATCAGTGATTATGAGAGTCATGGATATGTACTTGTATCCTATGCTAAAACAGACAATGGATACAGGACAACACTCAATGTTCCGTTTAGCAGCAAGATCGCGCTTTTCCATCTTTCAGAAGTGATCAGCAAAGAGCTTAAGAACAAAAACGTTAAAATAGACATATACTGGACTGGTAATGATGCTGACATTGTATTGTTATATGATGAACTTAGCAATATTGATGGATGGAAACTTAAACAGATCAAATATAAGATGAAAGATGAAGGCAAAGACAAGTAAAATCGCTAAAAGAGGCAAATAATAAATGAGAGAATTACCTAAAACCGATTGTAATAATCTATTATCATCAATGGAACTTATGTCAAAACACATTCATGGCGTAGCCAATGAGATTGAAGTGGATAATATCAAGAAGATGCTTGCCGACATATTGAATGCAAACTGCATTTTTGTGATGGGTGCCGGACGCTCCGGTCTGGTTGCAAAGGCGTTTGCGATGAGGCTTATGCATCTTGGATTTAGCGTTTACGTGGTGGGAGAATCTACCACACCTGCTGTTAAAACGAATGATGTCGTGGTCGCAATATCGGGTTCAGGTGAGACGCGTTCAATGGCTGACCTTGGAAAGATCGCAAAGGAGATCGGGTCAACATTGATAACCGTGACATCTAACAGGGAGTCCACGCTTGGGAGATTGGCAGATACCGTTGCTTTGATCCCGGGCAGAACAAAGGAAGATGCAGGAGGGTATCTTGAGAGGCATATGCGTGGTGAGTATTCACATTTGACGCCGCTTGGGACTTCATTTGAGATTACAGCTCTCGTTTTTTTGGATGCTGTTATTGCTGAATTGATATCAATCACAGGCGCATCCGAGGATGATCTTAAGTCCAGGCATACAATTTTAGAATAGGTGAAATATCATGGCTGATACGAAGTTTGCACAAAGGGTTCTGGATATAGACATATCCGGCATTCGAAAGATATTCGAAGCTGCAGGCTCGGATGCAATAAATCTCGGACTCGGTCAGCCGGATTTTGAGACACCGTCTCATATACGACAGGCAGCTATTGATGCTATAAATGAAGGATTCACAGGCTATACATTCGGTTCAGGGATTGTGGAACTTCGAGAGGTACTGAGCCATAAGTTTAAAGAGGAGAACGGTTTTGATGTTTCGCCTGATGAGGTTATAGTCACATCAGGTGCATCCGAGGCGCTTGAGATCGCAATCGCTGCACTTGTCAATCCCGGCGATGAGGTGCTGATTGCAAATCCAGGTTTTGTGTCCTATAATGCATTGACCAAGATGATGGGCGGTCGTGTTGTCAGTGTACCGCTTGGCGAGGATCTAACAATGCGCCCGGAGGATGTGATGGAGCGGATAACTCCAAAGACCAAGGTGCTCATTGTTAACTCCCCCTCCAATCCCACAGGTGGGGTACAGACAAGGGATGATATGAAAGCATTTGCGGATATTGCGGATGACCACAATATTACGATCATTTCAGATGAGGTGTATGAACATTTCATTTATGAGGGTGAGCATGTAAGTCCTGCACAGTATTCAGACAATGTTATTACGGTAAATGCTACTTCAAAAACATATTCAATGACAGGCTGGCGGCTTGGGTATGTTGCTGCAAAGCATGAGTATACGGAACAGATGTTAAAAGTGCATCAGTATGTTCAGGCATGTGCTAATTCGATCGCACAAAAAGCTGCACTTGCAGCCATTACGGGACCGATGGAGCCTGTGATTGCCATGCGCGATGAATTTAAAAAACGGCGCGATGTTCTGGTTGATGGTCTGAACGGGATGGGTTTGAAATGTGCTCTTCCAAAAGGCGCGTTCTATGCATTCCCTGAAGTCCCGGATTCGGCAGAGGTTGCGACAAAGTTCATTTCGAACGGTGTCGTTGTTGTTCCGGGCATAGCATTTGGGGATAGGGGTGATGGTTACATACGAATCTCGTATGCAACATCGATGGCTGATATAGAACGGGCACTTGGCATAATGGAACGTGTTTTGTAAAAAAAGGTATAAGGGTTAGTATTTAACCCGCGGTATATGGAATTATACTTCCCAACTATCTGAATTAAACTCCAGCGATGATTCTTCGGGTTCATCCGGCTGTAATTTCTTCTTTTCATCAATCATATCAAGCAGTTTGTTGACCACGAGGTCAATACCTTCACCTGTTGCGGTCGACATTTTCATGTCAACAAAATCGAGTTCTTTGAAATCAGGCAGATCTGATTTATTTGCAACAACAATGATCGGCAGGTCAAATTGTTCTCTTACTTCATCAAGCATGTGTTTTTGATCAGGTATCTCATAACCACATGTCTCACTTGCATCAAGAATGAAAAGTACAACAGCATCGAGATATTTCAGTGCAGTGATCGCCTGCAGTTCGATATCGTTCCGGTCTGCCATTGGTCTGTCAAGCAGACCAGGGGTGTCAAGTACCTGATACCTGTCATAGTCCCTGATAAAATGACCGATTGTCACTCCTTTTGTAGTGAAAGGATAGGGTGCGATTTCCGGGCTTGCACCTGTTATTGCAGAAACAAAACTGGATTTTCCAACATTGGGGTATCCTGCGACCACAATAGTAGGTTCATCGTCGACAGATGGCAGTTTTCGCAAGATATTCCTTGCATCATTTAACATTATAAGGTTCTTGCTAATGGATTTTATGATGGACGCCATTCTTCCGAATGCTTCTTTTCGAAGACCCATTGGGTCACGATCCTTTCGCATCTTTCCAACATAGTCTCTCGAGATATCATGGATCTTACCACTTGCCCAGTCAACGGAGCCAAGTGACATTCTCATGTTGTCAACGCCAACAAGTATGTCTGTGAGTTCATAGTAAAATCGAGGCAGATCATCAAAATTTGGGAAACGCCTGACAATGTTTGCCAGGTTATCGGATAGAACGTTTGCAGCTGTCAATAGCATTGACTCCTCTGCTTTACGACCACTGGTCCTGCCAGTGATCTGCTTGCCAGACCTTGCCCTTGAAGCACGTTTAAATGCTTTATCGATCAGTTCATCCGATGTGGGAACTGTGTGTATCTTCTCAAATATCATGTTTCCTTGTATTTTGTAATATTATATAGTTTGAGTAAATCTATTGTAAGGGTGGATTAACTCACCCCGCTTATCAGGCTCAAACTCGTGGAAGATATATATCTCTGTTCCTTAAATACAAAAATATATTAAAAGGAAATCAGCTCCACAATTAACATCCATGACAAATTCACAATATGTATATATACAACCTTTGAGTAATTGTTTATATAAAAACGGTGGTTTACAAGTGGAACTTACTTCAATACAAAAGGACATTTTGTTTGCTCTTATTAATCTGCAAAGACAAAAAGATCGTGCAGTGAAAGGTGAAGAGATTGCAAATCTCATAAATCGCAATCCTGGTACAGTCCGTAACCAGATGCAGTCTCTTAAGGTACTTGGTCTGGTTGAGGGTGTGCCGGGTCCAAAAGGTGGATATAAGGCAACAGGCGGTGCATATGATGCACTGAATATTAGTGTAATGGAAAATGAGGCTGTTGTTCCTATATATAAGAATGAAAAATTAGTCAAGGATACGACAGCAGCAGAGATCAGTTTTACAACTATGAGGCATCCTGATCTTTGCAACAGCATGGTGCGCATACTTGGTAATATCAAGGATTTTGTTCAGGGAGACATGGTCCAGATAGGTCCGACACCTGTGAACCATTTGATTGTTCGTGGAGAAGTTATTGGTCGTGACGATAGCCAGAATTCATTACTTTTCTCAATAACAGAGATGGTTTCCCTTCCTAAAAAATCTGTTAAGCATTATGTAAAAAAGGTTGCCACATTTGTCAATGTCAATGCAAATATTCAGGAAGCTGCCAGAGTTCTTGTGAGAAACAATATACACGGGGCACCTGTTGAAGAAAAGGGAGAGATTGTTGGAGTTGTTACATTCACAGATATCGGTGGTGCTCTTGCAAGTGGCAGAACAACATTGAAGGTCAGGGACATAATGACTAAAGATCTGGTTACTGTTGATAGCGATGCTCCTTTGTATGTGGCTGTGAAAATCTTTAACGATCATAAGATCGGACGCTTGATTGTCACAATAAACGGTGTGCCAAAAGGGGTTTTGTCAAAAACAGATGTCTTGAATGAGCTGGCTGTCTATTAGTTGAATTTTTAGGACCACTCATCCTCTACGTTTTTTCATTTCGGAAGCAATATCTTCAAGTTTCACACCATTTGCCGCAAGCATCACAAGCAGATGAAACAGCAGGTCTGAAGATTCATAGACTATCTCATCATGGTCTTTGTTCTTTGCTGCAAGTATGACCTCAACCGCTTCTTCGCCTACTTTTTCAAGTATTTTATCCATTCCTTTCCTGTGATTCAGAAGCGAGCAAACATATGACCCCTCAACAGGATTGTTTTTGCGGTCGATTATAACATCGTAAATTTCATTTAGAATTGATAAGTCGGTATCTGGCATTTTTAATCCTCTATTTTTGCGAATGGTCATGTGTGGTTATAGTTCAATTATATTTACTCTGGTGTTTTCTTTACGTATAATATTGTCCCTTTATACGTTCCTTGTATGAGTCGATCTAATTATATAATTCATGAGATTGTCATCTACAATGTATAATGATGTCAAATTTGTATTTATAGGATGCCATTAAAATAAATATAATCTATAAAAAGGAGTGGAATTATGAAAACAGAAAATATTCAGGTAAAGGATATTATGACACGCGGGGTGTTAACCATGCCAGTTGAATCAACTGCTGGTGACATTATGACGGCAATGGTAAAAAACAAGTTGTCTGCAGTTGCTATAGTTGATAAAAGTGGTGAAGCTGTTGGTATAATATCTGAGATGGACATTCTTGCAAGAATTGACAGAATTGATTGGAAAAATACATTGGTGGACGAGTTAGTTGCTTTATCAATTGAATCGATCAACCCGAGCTCAACACTTCAAGAAGCTGCACAGATCATGACGAAAAAGCATATTCATCGTTTGGTAGTTATGTCAGAAAAATGTGTGGGCGCATCCAATCGACCGGTTGGAATTGTAAGTGCAGGCGATCTAATGAAAAAATATCTTCAATAGATAAAAAAGATGGGCTTACTGATCTTGCATAACATGTTGCAACATGTTAACATTGCAATGATAGTGAGCCGTATATTTTTTAGTAATATATAATTTATATCAATCGATTTTAAATCGTTCTTGGGTCAGTGATCACGCCTGTCAGTGCAGATGCTGCTGCTGTTGCGGGTGAACTGAGATATACGAACGAATTCGGACTGCCTTCCCGTCCCTTGAAGTTACGGTTGGATGTTGCAAGTCCTACTTCTTTATCTCCCAAAAGACCGAAGGAGCCGCCCATGCATGGACCACAGCAAGGTGATTCCACCATTGCACCGGCTTCCATGAACTGCTCAATGTATCCTGCTCTCAATACTTTCATATACTCGGTTCTGGATGCAGGAATGATCAATAGACGTACATCCTTTGCAACGGGTTCGTTACCCATCATCTTTGCGACAATCTCGATATCTTCAAAACGACCATTGGTGCATGAGCCTACAAATACCTGATCCACTTTTATACCTTCTACTTCTGTCACGGGTTTAACGTTATCCACATTGTGTGGACATGCCACCTGTGGTGCAAGGTCAGACACATCATACTCATGGAAGTCCGAATATTCCGCACCTTCGTCGGATTTCCAGTATATGTCAAACTCATATCCCGAGATTCTCTCTTTGAGGTACGCTTCTGTGGTCTCGTCTGCCTCAACAATACCTGCCTTGCCGCCCATCTCGATCGCCATGTTGGACATTGTCATGCGCTCTGACATTGACATATCCCTGACAGTCGATCCTGCATATTCTGCAGCTTTGTATCTGGCACCTTCTGCTCCTACATCACCTATCAGGTGCAGGATAACATCTTTGGAGTAGACGTTCTTTGGCAGTTTTCCATTGACCTCGAACCGGACGGTTTCAGGAACCTTGAACCAGAGTTTTCCCGAGGCGAACACTGCTGCCATATCGGTTGATCCGATACCGGTTGAGAATGAACCAAGTGCGCCGTAGGCGCAGGTGTGTGAATCAGAACCTACTACGAGGTCGCCAGGTTTAACATGTCCCTTTTCAGGCATGACCTGATGACAGACTCCTTCGTATACGTCATAGTTGAGGATATCCTGCTCCTTTGCAAATTTGCGGAGCATGGTATGGTTTGCCGCGGCATTGAGGGAATCGGCTGGTACCTGGTGGTCGAACAATATCACGATCTTGCTCGGGTCCCATACTTTTTTCTCTTCCTTGTCGCGCATTATCTCGTAAAAACCATCAACTGCAAGCGGACCTGTGATGTCATGGGTCATTGCGCGGTCGATGTTTGCAAGTACGAAATCTCCGGTTTTGACAGTCTTTCCGGCTGCTTTTGAGAAGATCTTTTCTGAAATTGTCATTGGATGATCAGTATTATTTGACATGGTAATCTTGCAGTTAATTGTTTATATTATAAATAAATCAATCGATGAAATAAGTGTTTTTGTTGAATTATCTTGTGATTTCGTGTGTTCCTTTGCTGTCATGTACGATATGAATAACATGATCATTCCTATCAGTATGGTCGATTGTGGTTTTAATGTTCTCAGGACCTGAGACAAATCCCTCGAATTTCTTATATAATGCAATAGTATCCTCAATTTCTGTGATGTATCTGTTAACTACATCAAGCGCGATCTTTAGACTCTCTTCTGGCAATATCTTGTGCCCCAATCCCTCACATTCGGATATATGTAGTTCCATATCCTTCATGTAGAATGGATACGTGCGACACAGCATGGGGCGGACATCGTATATCTTGCATTTGTTGGAAGTTTCTACATTCTCGATAAAATTGCAGTCTCCATTGCTTTTGCGTGGAAGTATCCAACCGAATGTGTGTATTCTTCCATCTGTGTCTATCAGATCGTTGTAAGATTCACCTGATGTTGCCGGAGTTGCAACTTCGTGCGCTTCAAGCGTGGTATGGTCTAAGATGACTTG
>JAHYJJ010000240.1:0-1346 GCA_019429165.1 Methanosarcinaceae archaeon
AATGATATATTCTTGAAATGGTTGTAGTTCTGAATTTGTATACGGCTGTCTTTTATATGCTGGTGGATCTTCTGATCGTAACGCATTTCTCACAGTGTTTCTCGATAAATCGAGTTTCTTTGCAATTTTCCTTGTTCCCATTTTGGGATTTCGTTTCTTTAGGTTTCTTATTGTTATCCAATCTTCCATTGAGATCACCCCAAAATCCTCCTGCAATAAAACAGGAGAATTTTGATATATAGGGTGGGTCAATTTTCAATGGGAAAAGTGGGTCAATTTTAGGTGGGAATTTTCAATGTACTCAAGTTAATCCGACCGAAGGGAGGATTTTCTTGCATTTGAATCGATAGATATCGACGCATTTATATTCGTGGATTAAATTTATCACTTAAAATTTATGATTTATGTGTGATACTGTATTTTCGATACCAAAAGCATCACAAACCACCTTCATTTACGGTCCAACCGTCTCTAAAAATCTCATACAGATCTCAGATATCATTACCGGTCTTGACACAAAAATCAAGTGTATCGTTTGAACCCCCATATTTTATTAGATAATTATATCTTATTCTTGCTTCATAGAGTAAACTCATTGGGATATATGATCTGGAAAACCTATTATGTGAGCTTAATATGAGAATATGGGACATTCCTCCTGACAAACTATGCCGAAACCATCTACTTGGTGAGCATCGGGAACTTCATGCTATTTGGTCCATAATCACAAATGATAAGAAAGGATATGCCCACCATCCTGAGATAACACGGTGGAGGGGCAGGCTGAATGCCCTGTATCTGAGGCATGATGAACTTGTTGAGGAGATGAAGAGGAGGGGATATAACCACTACACTCCTCTTGATAATGAACTGGCTACCGGTGAGAGTGAGCAGAGTGAATATCTTGCCTCGTTTGAGGAACAGGTCAGGATATTGCAGGAGAAGGGATGTGACTGCAGGGTTTAGTACTTGTGTGACCATGTTATCCGTATAATGCAGATTCGCCATTTAAGAGCCTTTAGTTCAATAATCCTGAATTAAGGACATATTCTCGCTGAGATGGGGAGTGAGCATAGTGAAGAGCATATATGTTTTCTTGAAGTGTTTTTGATCATTAATATTACCCTGTTCGACTGTGAATCCAAATGGTATATTGATTGGATATGAAAGTTCACTGATACCAATCGTGATTTGTTTTTTGTCAGGTCTATGGTCACGACTGTATCCATATTTTCCAAGTGGAGATTTATCGCCATATAAAACTATACTCGTCCAATCCATGTTGACATCTGTATGTGGAAAATCATATACTTGAAATAGAATATCCTGGATGTCAGAGATTATCT
>JAHYJJ010000060.1:0-8506 GCA_019429165.1 Methanosarcinaceae archaeon
ATTACATTACATTACATTATCCAAGGTGTTCGTAAATGGGAAAGACAATAGCAGAAAAAATAATCGGAGAACATGCCGGTAAAGAAGTATCATCTGGCGAGATCGTTATTGCCAAAGTAGATGTTACGGCAGTTCAGGACGGAACCGGACCGCTTGCAGTCCAGCAACTTGAAAAGATAGGACTCGTCCAGGCAAAGAATCCTGAGCGTACGGTTCTTTTTATAGACCATGCCGCACCAAGTCCACACAAGGACCTTTCAAATGCGCACAATATACTTCGCGGGTTTTCAAAGGAAACAGGAGTAGTACTCTCCGAAATCGGAGAAGGTGTATGCCACCAGAGACTTGTGGAATCTTACGTAAATCCCGGTGACATACTTATTGGTGCGGATTCTCACACCTGTACATCAGGCGCACTTTGTGCATTTTCAACAGGCATGGGCTCAACGGATGTTGCAATCGGGATAGCACTTGGTAAAACATGGCTTAGGGTGCCGGAAACATTCAAGATCGAGGTCACAGGAAAGTTCAACAAAGGTGTGTATGCAAAAGACCTGATACTTTATATAATCGGAGAGATCGGTGCAGATGGTGCAACATACAAATCACTCGAATTCACAGGCGATACTATTGAGAATATGACAATGTCCGAACGATTCACACTCTCGAACATGGCTGTCGAGGCTGGTGCAAAGACAGGACTTATAGCATCTGACGAAACCACCAGAAAATACCTTGAGCAACAGGGACGCGGCGACAAGTTCAGACCTATAAAGGCAGACAAAGATGCGGAATATGAACTTATTATTGAAATTAATGCAGCCGATATTGAACCAATGGTCTCAGCTCCACACACCGTAGATAATACGAAAACCACAGGTGAACTCAAAGGCACAAAAGTCGACCAGGTGTTTATCGGCACATGCACAAACGGACGGCTTGATGACCTTGAGATCGCAGCAGGTATTCTGGAAGGAAAACAAAGGCATCCAGACACACGTCTTATCGTGACCCCTGCATCAAAAGAGGTATATCTCCAGGCAGTCGAAGCAGGATATATCAGCACATTCATCAAAGCCGGTGCGGCTGTAATGGCACCCGGGTGCGGTGCATGTGTTGGCGTACACCAGGGAATATTGGGCGATGGCGAGGTGTGCCTGGCAACCCAGAACAGAAACTTCAAAGGAAGGATGGGCAACACTGAAGGATTCATATATCTCGCGTCTCCTGCAACCGCAGCAGCATCTGCAATTGCGGGTGAGATCGTTGACCCAAGGGAGGTGCTTTAAATGGAATCAAAATTAAATGGCAAATCATGGAAATTCGGTGACAACATCAGCACAGATCTTATCGCACCGGGTCGCCTGTTCCACCTTAGGACAAACCTTCCTGAACTTGCAAAACACGTATTGGAAGATGCAGACCCCGAATTTTCATCAAAAGTACAAAAAGGTGACTTCGTGGTAGGTGGCAGTAATTTCGGGCTTGGTTCAAGCAGGGAACACGCCCCAACGATCATCAAAATTGCAGGTGTGGGTGCAGTTCTGGCAAAATCATTTGCACGGATATTCTACCGCAACGGCATAAATGTCGGACTTCCACTGTTGATATGCGACACAGATCAGATCGATGAAGGAGATGAACTTGAAATTGACCTATCGACCGGCACGATCAATGATATTACAAAAGATATCAAATTGACCTTCAAACCTCTTCCTGATGTAATGATCAAGATTCTTCAGGACGGCGGACTTGCAGCACATATCAAAAAACACGGTGATTTTAATCTGGATTAAGCAGGAATACAAACACATGAATGGGCGGATAGCAAATGCCCATTTTAATTTATTTCGTTTTACAATCATCTGTGATGCGATGTACCAAATGTTTTTATATAAGTCAAGGGCAATCTTTAACAATCCCTTGATTTTATTAACAAATAACATCATACAATTATCATAATAAACTTGAATAAGAGTTGATATTATAGTAAAATCAGTCCAGCGAGTAAATCATAAAAGTAGCAGAGAACAAACCACCGATTTTGTTGAATCCACAGCAGAACTTCTTGTCATCAAACCGGTGGGGTATCCGCTTAGTGGAATACTTGATGATGAACCTCAGGTCGAAGACACGATTGTGTTTGAGTATTACGCACGTCAGCAGTGGAATGGCTATATTGCACATAAGGATGAATACCTGTTTGACCAACGGATGTATCCGGATTATGCTTACAAGGTCATTAATGTTGAACCTCCTGATTCGATAATCGGTCTTCAGACATCGATAATTGTGGAAGAGATGGACAACAATGTATCTGATCTTGAATTTACAAGTGATGTCAGCATTGACGATGTGATTGGCCAGGAAACTGCCCGCCGCAAATGCCGCCTGATCGAGAAGTTTTTGGAAAATCCTGAACAATTCGGGAAATGGGCACCAAGGAACATTCTCTTCTTTGGACCATCAGGCACAGGCAAGACCATGCTTGCAAAGGCTCTTGCAAGCAAGACCGAGGTACCAATAATTCCTGTAAAAGCAACCCAGTTGATCGGGGAGTATGTTGGAGAAGGCGCACGGCAGATACATCAACTTTTTGATCGTGCCGAGGAAATGGCACCTTGTATTATATTCATCGATGAGTTGGATGCCATTGCACTTGATCGAAGGAATCAGGAACTGCGAGGTGATGTCGCGGAGATTGTCAACGCACTGCTTACTGAAATGGACGGTATTGCCGAACGTTCGGGTGTGTGTACTATCGGTGCAACTAACAGGGTTGAATCTCTTGACACGGCTGTTCGCAGCAGGTTTGAAGAAGAGATTGAGTTCGTACTGCCTGACGAAGATGAACGCCGCAGGATCATCGAAACAAACATTGCGACAATTCCGATACCTGTTGAAGATATGAATGCATACAGACTTGCAAAATTAACAGCAGGTTTATCAGGCAGGGATATTGTAGAAAAAGTGCTAAAAACTGCACTTCACCAGGCAATTATTGATGATAAAGATAAAATAATAGGGCAACATTTCGAGGATGTAGCCTTGAAAATACAGAAAAACAACAATTCAGGTATTGTGAATGGCATGTACATATAATTATAATAAATTTTAATGCAAAAAAAGGTGTAATCAAATGAGCAATATAAGTGATGTAGATGAATCAGATAGGTTTGAATGTGTAGTGATCAATATAATTAAGAATCTTTCGTGGATAGGTGTTACTGTAGAAGACCTCCACTCTGGAGGTCGTGTGTATTTTGGAAAGGTCAAAACTGATGAGAACGACATTAATGTAGGTGATACACTCTACTTGGGTGCGAGACCAATTCCCTATGATCTTGAAGAGAAGGAAATGGAAGTCAGCCTCTACAATGTCGATAATGAAAGAATAGACTGGACGTTGATCTAAAAGATCACGTTTCTTTTTTTACTTGCGGTATGGAACCTCGATCTCCATAAGGTCATCCGCAACCGTTACATTTTCGAATATCTTTTTTGCATCTTCGAATATAGGTGTAGTGTCATCTGTATATCTTGAACTGATGTGTGTCAATATAAGTTGATGCACTCCTGCTTCTTTTGCAAGTGAGGCTACTTCACCTGCTGTCGAGTGCATGGATTCCATGGCTCGATCTGATTTTTCATCGGCAAGTGTGCCATCATGTATCAGAAGGTCTGCATCCTGACTGGCTTTCAATACACCTTCACATGGGCGTGTGTCACCACTATATACAATAGTCCTGCCTTTTCGAAACGAAGCCACAACATCTTCTGAATGGATGATCCTTCCATTGACTTCTACCGACCCTCCGCGGTGTAGTTTCGAGAACAATGGTCCCGGTGTCACACCAAGTTCAATGGCCTTTTCGCGGTTGAATCTACCAGGACGTTCATCTTCAACAAGCGCATATCCGATACTAGGGACGCTATGCTCTGTTTTTATTACATGTATGGAATATCCATCACGTTTAATAATATCTCCCGGGTTCAATTTTACGGTTTTGATCTCATACTTCAGTTTGTAATATCCAAGTGCAATCAACAACTTGGTGAAATCCTCGACCCGATGAGGGCCGTAGATGGTCAGAGGTTCTGTTCGCCCGTGAAATGAAAGAGTCTGTACAAGTCCTGGTATCCCGAGTATGTGGTCTGCATGAAAATGTGTAATAAAAATAGATGATAATGCCATCATACCGGTCTTTGCCCTCATCATCTGCTGCTGTGTTCCTTCACCACAGTCAAACAATATGAGTTCTCCTTCTCTATTGACCATTATCCCTGATGGATTTCTATTAGGAGTTGGCAATGAGCCACCGGTTCCAAGAAATGTAACACGAAGCATGAATATATTCTTAGGTGTTACAGTTACTTATTAGTTACTACAAGGATAAAAATGAGGGCACAGTAAATTAAATATCTGGCAGTGGAGAGCGTGACAAGTATTTATCACTCGAAACCTTCATATACAATCCTATTAGTAATGGAAGGTCCATAAATAAGATATATCAGATTAATTCACAATTTAATATAAAAATTATATATAATTTAAATTTAAACATAATACCTAGAGGAAATTTCAATGAGATGGCAAGGCAAATCAAGAAGAACATATACAGGCGGTAAAGTAAGGGCTTCACGCAGCAGAAGAAAATTCGAGATTGGTAGAGAATCTGCCGATACACACATCAATGAGACAAAAAGGAAGTTAGTCTCTACAAAAGGCGGAAACAGAAAGGTAAGGCTCCTTCAGTGCAATGTAGCAAACGTGACCAATCTGACGAATGGCAAGACTGTATCAAGCGCAATCGAAAACGTTATTGAAAATATTGCAAATGAACATCATGTAAGGCGAAATATCATTACAAAAGGTGCAATAATTGTAACTGCACTTGGAAATGCAAGAGTTACAAGTCGTCCCGGACAGGATGGCGTTGTTAACGCAGTATTGGTTGAGTAAATACTCAATCATTTTTTCTTTCCTTACCTTATATCTTTATTTTGGGTTAAATCGTATCAACAAAAGGTTAAAATATGGATGAGCAGACACGACACATACTGGAGATCCTTGAAAACGATGCAAGAGTTACCCCAAATGAAATTGCAACTCTTACCGGCATGACTGTTGATGATGTGAGAAAGAACATCGAACAATTTGAGAAAAACGGAATTATTCGCAAGTACAAGACCATCATTGATTGGGAATTGGCTGGCGAGGAATATGTTCATGCAATTATCGAACTCAATGTTACGCTCGAGCGCAATCTTGGCTATAAAGCAATAGCAGAGCGTTTGTACAAGTTTTCAGAAGTGCGCTCGGTCAGGCTTCTCTCAGGTGGGCATGATATATCATTAACGGTTCGCGGTAATTCAATGAAAGAAGTTGCATTTTTTGTTGCGGAGAAGATTGCAACACTCGACCAGGTGCAGGGTACAACCACACATTTTGTTTTAAAAACCTACAAGGAAGATGGTGTGATACTACATGAGCCGGAACAGATCAAACGTCTTCAGATTACACCTTAGTATCAAGACGAGAAAATTCTCCCTTCGGTCGAATTGACTCGGACTATATAATTCTATAAATTATATACAACGAGAAAATGCTCACTTCGTTCGCATTAACTCGCACTACATGTTTATAAAACATATACAACGAGAAAACTATTAAAAATCTATATTTAATACATTGAGGAAACACTCATGAGAGAACGATGTGACCCATCTGCTTTTGTTGCAGAACATCTAAAAACCGTGCCGCCATCTGGCATACGTCGTTTTTTTGACCTTGTTTCCGAGATGGATGATGTGATATCACTTGGTGTGGGCGAGCCTGATTTCGATACACCGTGGCATATTCGTGAATCGTGCATACACTCTATTGAGCACGGGGAGACTGCATACACTTCTAATTACGGACTTTTGGAACTACGGGAAGGGATTTCAAAACTCTATTCCCAAAAATACAGTGTTGATTATAACCCTGAATCAGAAGCACTCGTTACTACCGGTGTGAGTGAAGGTCTGGATATTGCCATAAGGGCAATTGTAAATCCTGGTGATGAAGTTATTATTGTACAGCCATCTTATGTTTCTTATGTTCCTTCAGTGATCTTTACAGGTGGTATGCCTGTGCCGGTTTCCACAAAAATGTCAAATAATTTCAAGATAACTGCCGAGGAACTGGAAGATGCAATCACTGACAAAACAAAGGCTGTTATTATCAATTATCCTAATAATCCAACCGGAGCTGTGATGGATAAGGATTCCCTTGAATCTATTGCGGATGTCATTGTTGAACACGATCTTATGGTGATATCTGACGAGGTATATGATTGCCTGACCTATGATGGAACTCACACCTGTTTTGCATCACTTGAAGGTATGCGCGATCGCACTATTTTGCTGAACGGATTTTCAAAGTCCCATGCAATGACCGGTTTTAGGATGGGATATGCACTGGCAGCACCTGAGATCATTAATTCAATGATGCTGATACACCAGTACACCATGCTGTGCGCACCCATAACCGCCCAGATCGGGGCGATCGAAGCACTCAAGAATGGCGAGGGTGAGATGCAAAAGATGGTGAGGGAATATGACAGGCGCAGACATCTGATCGTTGGTGGGTTGAATGATCTCGGACTTGAATGTTTTGAACCAAAGGGTGCATTTTATGCGTTCCCATCGATCACAAGCACAGGTCTAACATCAGGCGATTTCGCAGAAGGACTCTTAAACGAGCAGAAAGTGGCAACTGTTCCGGGTGATGTTTTCGGGAAGGCAGGAGTCGGTTTCTTACGCTGTTCGTATGCAGCATCAAGAGAAGACATCCATACTGCACTTGACAGAATTGGCAACTTTGTTGATGGACTGAAAGTTTAATTTTGATTTTGACTGCTAATCTTACAAGTCGCGAATGGAACCAAAAAAGAATGCAGCGAAAAAATCCTCGTTAAAACTCGGATTTACCCGCAGCATATATTTATAAAATAGTATTTGTTCAGGTATTTTTAATGCCGATACAATCCACCGCAGACGGCGCTTTTCTCCATTAATGAAATAATGCTTACTTTGGTATGAAAATACGCTCATTTTATTGCCCGTGGGTGTCCCGAAGGGTCATAAATGTTTATTTGTGTTAATTCGAAGAAGACGATCTCACGATATCCTATCAGAAAAGTCAATATTTATAGGGCAGTGATACGGGATTGCGCCGGCCACAGCAATTTATTGGTTTAGATCAAACATTTAATTTACGCAAATTTCTTACCGCAGATATACAAATACATAAAATATATACTACAATATATCTTAATTTTTCACGATCTCTTCATCGATGTTCTCAACGAGGACAGTCATTTTTGAATGCCATTCATCAATATTTGATTTGATCATTTTCTTCATCTCACAAGGGTCGATAGCCACGTATTCGTAGTAATATCCCCCTACATCGATCGATCTTGTTTCACGATACACAAGACCACATGAGATTAGATTCTGAAGTGAACGGTATGCAGTACTACGTTCCCTGTTCAACAATTCGCCAAGTTTTTCAGCGGTCATTAAACCATGAGCAAGTAAGGCTTTGTATGAATCCATATCAAGGGTTTTGAGTCCAAGTATACATTTTGCGACATCATCACACCTAATATTTGCTCTTAGCATTTCGGGAATGGAACTTGCCATTGTGAATCACTCGTTTTTATGTTATGATATTATACAGACAAATAAGATTCAGCGGTAAATTGTGCAGTTTATGCAAAACCATACTATTCATGTCGGTAGTTATATATATAGTTTGTTAATTCTCTCATCTCGTGACATTGATAATCCCTGAAAATGAGCGTTCTGATGAACCTCTTGATACTGAACAGTTGATCTACCACCCTGACATGAAACGTGCCAATGAGTGGGTACTCACGGAATACGAACCTCCTGTGCGGGATGTATGTGTCTTTGTCCCGTGTTCCAGGAAAAAACCATATCATGAAAGTCCATCTCATCGAATTTTTGACCGTGTGATATTCAGTGTCTTAAAACCCGAAGATGTTCATGTTGTTGTCTTTGGTACATGTGGTGTGACTCCAAGAGAACTTGATACAGAATATCCGTTTATGGATTACAAGTTCATGCTTGGCAGGTGCGATGTGCCAAAAATAAAACGTGATTTCATAAAAATGGAGACCGAGCGACTTGCGCGCTATCTGGAAAAAACACGTAACAATTACAAACACAGGATAGCATATTGTATCGGTGATTTCAGGACTGCTATGAAAAACGCGGTTGAACTGGTGAATATTAATGTTGATATCGTGCCAAAAAAGAGTTCAATAGAAGAAAATATCCGGATGGATAAAAAGTTCATATATGGCAGCCTGAACCAGAAAAATTACCTGCAGGATTTTGCAAATGCTATTAGTAGAGCTGCAGGAAATCCGGCACATGTTGTCAGCACTGGTGATGAAACTGCAGTTAATGATGCTGATTGGTATATATTGTA
>JAHYJJ010000061.1:0-8261 GCA_019429165.1 Methanosarcinaceae archaeon
GCGTGTCCTCGATCGTCAGTATCCTGTACTTTTGTGGGATCTCGAGCAGCATGGCGCAGAGCAATGATGTCTTTCCCGCACCCACATCTCCCGCAACAAGCACGGACAACTGTCCATCCATCAAGAAACTCAAAAGACCCGCAGCCAACGGTGAGATCGAACCTGTATTTATCAATCTTGGAAGTGTCCACGGGGTGCGTGAGTGTTTACGGAATGCATATGCCAGCCCGTTAGCGCTAAGGGGGTCGCCGATGACAGATACCCGCACCCCGTATTCTTTTAGTTCCATCTCAAGCACAGGCGTTGCCTCTCCAAAGGGGCGACCGCTGATGGCACGAAACCTTGATACCATGGAATCAAGGTCATCCTGGGAGAGGAATACATTGGTGGCGCATTCGTCCCCATCCATTACCACATGGACAGGATTGAGGTCGGCAGGGGCGTTGATGTAAACATCTGTCACCCGCTCGTCAGAGAGCAGGTCTTCGAGTATCCCCAATCCTGTTGTGTATTTTGCCAGCAGGTCGGAATATGTGTTTATCTGGAAAGGTGTAAGTGCAATGTTGTACACCCGTGCATCATCTACAAGCATCTGTTTTCCCATGCGCTTGAAGTATTCCCTTGAATTTGAGGGATCGGCGAAGTTTAGGTCGGCAGGGCGGTGGCGTATCATCTTTTTGCGCACCCTTTCGATGAGTTTCAATTCCAGAGGCTTGAGATTGTATTCGAGAGGTGTTATTACATACAATTTTTCGGGTCTGTCTGTGAGTGCGTATATCGATACTTCCAGAATCCGCCCAGCATTATGCCTGACATCATAGCATTCCATAAATGTCGTGTTCTCTGGTGGTTCGGTATAGATGCGTGATGTGGAAAATGCAGGTCTTACATGAGATTTGACATGTTTGTCATAGTTAAATTCCACATCATCAATTTCACTGTCAACATCAAAATTTGCAAAAACGTTTTTGTGTTTTAGTTGGGATGCAGTATCCTTCATTTCATGCAAAATTGCGACAAAATTATCAATACAGTTTATACATTCGGGACTGTCCGATCGATCGGTGGGCTGAAGTCCTGTCTTATCTATCGGCTTTATGAGAGTATGATATGCCTTTATCGGATCTTTTCGTGCAGTTTCGATGATGGAATCGATCAACTCTTTTCTTTTGTCCATACACTTCTGCCGCATGGAATGTGTGCAGTCGTCTGCGGCGACTTTCACACTGCTGTAAGAGTTAAGGTAGTCCTGCAATCGCGCAAACGCATAGAGCAGTTTGAGGTCACTGCCCTCATAATCCCTCTCATAAAGATGAGAGAGCACGATCCTGTCAACAAGGGGTTCTGCCAAAAGGATTGAAAAAATGTTCCTGCGACATGTCTCATTGTTAAGTGTCGAATCACTGTCACAATCCCTACAATTTATCAATATTGATTTTTGGTTCTTAGTGTGTTTTGCCTTGTAAATGCACAATTTTTCTTCATTGATATTTCTCTTGAATAAAGATAATGGGAATTTTGTTTTATATGCCACTTTTTTATACCAACCAATAATTTTTTGTGATATTGTTTGTGTTAACTATTAAATCATTCCGATGTTGTTCTGTGATAGGGCGAGGTTGATGAAAAGAAATGTATTAGTTAACATTTTGACTGGTCTTTCATTTGATTTCATTATTATGAAAAAGTCAAAGGCACTATTTTTGGTTTGCCCTCCCACTGCATATGATCCAAAAAAAATAATTTTATCTGGGTGAGAACTGTAGATGATTTTTTCAATGATCTATTGAATGTGTTCTCTGGAAATCATAATTCTTACTCTATGTTATTTCATTGTACACTTATATAAAAATTATTGTTATTTATCACATTTACGCCGTTTGTTTCGTACACCCATAGGTAAAACTAATATTCCCTGAATGCATTGATAAATCAAAAATCAACATAAATTTCACTAACTTAATACCAGAGAGGTACAAACCATGTTCACGATCAAGAACCATTTACAAATTGAGAATAGCCATCTCACAATTGGCAGTGTGGATTCAGTAGAACTTATTGAACAGTACGGTTCACCATTATATGTTACAAACGAAGAACGCTTGCGTGCAAATTTCAGGCGCTACAGTGATGCATTTCCTGATGCTGATCTGTACTATGCAGCAAAAGCAAATGCAAATTTCACGATCTTAAGAATAATGGCAGATGAGGGTGCAGGTGCAGATGTTTTTTCAGATGGTGAACTGTATATGGCATTGCTTGCCGGTATTCCAAAAGAGAAAGTGCTCTTTAACGGCAACTCAAAATCCGACAACGAACTTTTAATGGCTGTTAAAACAGGTGTCAGGGTGACACTGGATTCACTTGATGAACTAAGGACACTCTCCAGGATCGCAAAAGACGAAGGTGCGGTTGTTGACATCTCATTCAGGGTAAATCCTGATGTATCACCTGATACACACCCAAAGATCTCCACAGGTCTTAAGACTTCCAAGTTTGGTGTGCCGCACGCGGAGGTTGTTCGTGCATACAAGGAAGCACTTGACCTACCAGGGATCAATCCTGTTGGGATCCACTGCCATATTGGTTCACAGATCCTTGATATTACACCGTTTGCTGAAGCAATGACAAAGATGATGGATCTTGTTGAGCAAGTGACCCGCCTTGGTACAAAAATTGAATTCGTGGATGTAGGTTCCGGACTTGGTATTCCTTATGTGAAAGGTGTCAAAGTGCCGACCCCGCAGGATCTTGCAGACCTGATACTTCCTATATTCAATGAGCGCTGCAAGGCGGAAGGTATCAATCCAAAACTTGTACTTGAACCAGGGCGTTATATTGTAGGTGATTCAACTGTGCTTCTTACTACTGTCAATACGATGAAGGAAGCGGCAAAGAAATTCGTAGGTGTGGATGCGGGATTTAATCTCATGATTCGACCTGCGATGTATGATTCATACCAGCATATCGTTGTTGCGAACAAGGCTGATGCGCCTGCAAAGGACATTTACAGCATTGCAGGTCCAATCTGTGAGACTGGCGACATCTTTGGACATGACCGCGAATTGCCAACCATCGAGAAGGGCGATATCATTGCAATTCTTGATGCCGGTGCTTATGGATTCTCCATGAGTTCCCAGTATAACGGCAGGGTGCGATGTGCTGAAGTGCTTGTAAACGATGGAGAAGTGGATGTTATCAGGAAGCGGGAAACTTATGATGACCTGCTTGCAAATCAGATCCTTCCTGCAAGATTCCTTTGATTGAAAATAATTGTGATGGATTATTTCCCATATACGCTGAAAAGTGCCAAAAAGTTATTAAGGGCATAGGAGTATAGCGGTGATGCATCTTATCTTTATAATTAATAATTAAAATAGTAATAGTAATAGTAATAATAACAGTAATGAGAGTTGATGAATTTGGCAATAGAAAAAGGAGATTTCATTAAAGTATCATATACCGGTAGATTTGAAGACGAAAAGGTGTTTGATACTACCAACGAAGATCTTGCAAAAAAGAATGACATTTTTAATGACCGCGGAATGTATGGCGGAGATGTCATAATCGTTGGTGCAGGGCATACAATTGTTGGGCTCGATGAGGATTTTGTTGGAAAGGAGGTCGGATATTCAGGCTCAATTGAAATTCCGCCCGAGAAAGGATTTGGAGAACATAATCCTAAGTTGGTGGAATCGGTTTCTATTACAAAGTTCAAGGATCGCAAGGCATATGAGGGTCTTGAAGTTGAGATCAATGGTCAGAGAGGCGTTGTTACAAAGGTTATCGGGCGCAGAGTTCGTGTTGATATGAACCATCCGCTTGCCGGAAAGCCGGTGATATACGAATATACTATTGAAAAGTTGATCGAAGATAAAGTTGATAAAATAAAGGGACTTTTATCACTTTATACAGGTCTTCAAGATCTTGATATAGAGGTCAGTGGCAGCACTGCTACAATTATTACACCTGCTTCCCTCACATATAACCAGAGATGGTTGATGTCAAAGGGCAGGATAGCAACTGAGATCATTGAGAATGTTGGAGTTGAGGAAGTCTTGTACGTGGAGAAGTATCCATTCGCTCCAATGACTGAGGCTGAAACAGAAACTGAAGAATCAGAAGATACTGAATCAAGCGAAGAGTAATTCTCTTCGCATCTTTTAAGTATAAGATTAAGATATCAACAGGGTGTTATTATGACTGATGGAACTTGTCAATATCTTAAAGGTGAATGGTGTACAATGGATCCAAAATACATCAAACCTGATACAGACCTTAAAGAGAAATATTGCAATACGTCAAAGTATGAAGCATGTCCTGTTTATGAAAAGTTCGGGAACATGTCCTGTGGATGCTGCGATTGAACTTTTTAGCAAAAAGGTTATACCTGAATACGTTATTTAGGCATCATCCTACATGCCGAGGTAGCTAAGCGGTCTACGGCGCTGGTCTTGAAAACCAGTGGTGCTTACGCGCCCCATGAGTTCGAATCTCATCCTCGGCGTATTATTACTTTTCTTTTTTTTGTGTTTTTTTGTGTTTTTTTGTGTTTTTTGTGTTTTTTTGTGTTTTTTGTGTTTTTTTGTGTTTTTTTGTGTTTTTTGTGTTTGATTTAAGAGAGGGGAAACTTTTTTGTGTTGACTCGCTGTGCATTGCCGGAATTCGTAGACAGGATTGTGCAAGATGAAAATGCCAACTATATATATTAATAAACAGTTTATTTATAGAGTTACAACAACATAATTTTAAACAAATTATCTACTTCAAAAACGAGGTGCAAACATAGCAATCAACAATAATGAAATTGGGACCCGCCTTTGGGAAGCTGCTGATGAGCTTCGTGCAAATTCCAATCTGAAATCATCAGAGTATTCAACACCGGTTTTGGGTTTGATATTTCTCCGCTATGCGGACCATAAATTCACTATTGCCAATAAAGAATTGGAAGGTAAGAGCACCGGGCGGCGCACTATTGGAAAAGCAGATTACCAGGCGCGGGGTGTCATGTTCTTACCGGATTCGGCGAGATATTCTACGCTTTTGAATCATCCCGAAGATGAGGATATTGGTAAAGCCATTAATGCGGCTATGAAAGATATTGAGGATGAAAACGAGGAACTCAGGGGCATTCTGCCAAAGACCTATAATCATCTTGAAAATGACACGTTGTTTACGTTATTGAAGACTTTTAATTCAATAGCCATGGATATTGAAGGGGATGTTTTTGGCAAGATATACGAATATTTCCTTGGCAAATTTGCCATGAGTGAGGGGCAAAAGGGCGGCGAATTCTTTACGCCTACTTCTATTGTTAAACTTATTGTTGAAGTTATTGAACCATTCCACGGTCGTATTTTTGATCCGGCTTGTGGTTCTGGTGGTATGTTTGTTCAGAGTGCCCGTTTTGTTGAAAACCACAGGATGAACCCCAATTCTGAGATCATGGTTTATGGTGAGGAAAAGACGGATGAGACTGTTCGACTCTGCAAGATGAATCTGGCTGTTCATGGGCTTTCTGGTGATATTCGCGAGGGTAATTCATATTATGAGGATATCCACAATTGTGTTGGAAAGTTTGATTTTGTTATGTCCAATCCTCCTTTTAATGTAAACAAGATCGATAAGGAGCGGATCAAGGATGACCCACGATTCCCATTTGGTATGCCCACGCCTGATAATGGAAATTATATCTGGATCCAGATTTTCTACAGTGCTTTAAATTCCGGCGGACGTGCCGGTTTTGTGATGGCTAATTCTGCCAGTGATGCCCGTGGAACTGAACTTGAGATTCGCAGGAAGATCATTGAAGCAGGCGAGATGGACGTTATGGTGGCGGTAGGCTCTAATTTTTTCAGTACGGTTACATTGCCATGTACACTCTGGTTCTTTGATAAAGGGAAAAAAGATACTGGCAGGCAGGATAAGGTTCTGTTTATCGATGCACGACATATTTACAACCAGATCGACCGCGCCCATCGCGAGTTTACTCCTGAGCAGATCGAATATCTGGGCAATATCGTGCGCCTGTACCGTGGTGAAGAGCCGGAGATGGCAAACGGCAGCGCATCGCTGTTAGATGAACATTTCCCGGATGGTAAGTACATTGATGTCCCGGGTCTTTGCAAAGTGGCGACACTTGATCAGATCGAATCTCAAGGATGGAGCCTGAATCCCGGACGTTATGTGGGTGTGGCAGAGCGCGAGGCTGATGATTTTGATTTTCTGGAGCGGCTTGAGGAACTGAATGAGGAACTTGAGGTGCTGAATGTCGAGGCACGGGAACTTGAGGGTCGTATTGCTGAGAATGTGGCGTTGTTGCTTGAGGGAGATGGCGAATGAGTGAACTGGTTTCAGATGAATACGTTGTACTTCTTGGTGAGATCAAGCAGCGTATTCGCTCTGGTCAATATGAGGCACTAAAGGCGGTCAATAAGGAACTTATTTCGCTTTATTGGGACATTGGCAAGTCGATTATTGAGCGACAGGAAGGAGAGACGTGGGGAAAGTCTGTAGTTGGGCAATTGGCAAAAGATCTACAAGCAGAGTTTCCAGGGATTGGCGGTTTTTCCTCTCGCAACATATGGAGAATGCGCGGTTTTTATCTCACTTATAAGGATAGCCAAAAACTGCCACCATTGGTGGCAGAAATCGGTTGGACACACAACCATATAATTTTGGAAAAGTGCAAAGGCAATCTGGAGCGTGAATTCTACGTTCGCATGACTAGGAAATTCGGCTGGAGCAAGAATGTTCTGATACACCAGATCGAGAACCAGACCTATGAAAAAACCCTGCTCAACCAGACTAATTTTGAGCAGACTTTACCTGTTGAAATTAGCAATCAGGCAAAACTTGCAGTTAAGGATGAGTATACCTTTGACTTTTTGGAACTTGGTGATGAATACAGCGAGCGCCAGTTAGAGCAGGCGATTCTTGCTAAGGTCGAGCCTTTCCTGCACGAGATGGGCGGGGTGTTTTCTTTTATTGGCAGCCAATACCGTCTGGAGGTGAGCGACAAGGAGTATTTCATTGACCTTTTGCTGTACCATCGTCATCTGAAGTGTCTGATAGCACTTGAATTGAAGATCGGGGAGTTTATCCCTGAGTATGTGGGTAAGATGCAGTTTTACCTGGCTGTGCTGGATGATACTGTCAGGATGGAAGATGAAAAGTCCTCTATTGGCATTATCCTGTGTAAATCCAAGGATAAAACCGTAGTTGAGTATGCACTGAGGGAGTCGAATAAGCCTATAGGTGTGGGTGCTTATCGGATGGTTTCTACTCTGCCAAAGGAACTTGAAGGGGAACTTCCTGCACCTGAGCAGATTGCAAGGTTGCTGGGGGGTGTGTGATTATGACTGGAAAAGATATGACACTCGCAGATAATTCTACTCCGATTTTATATGACCAGATTCGGCGGGTTTTGCTTGATGCACAAAGAAATGTTTCACATGCAGTAAATACTGCAATGGTGTATGCGTATTTTGAGGTTGGCCGTTTAATTGTTGAGGATGAACAACATGGTGAAGCCCGGGCAGAATATGGAAAAGAAACATTAACACATCTGTCGAAACGTTTGAATTCTGAATTTGGCAGAGGTTTTTCACGCCAGAATTTACAAAATATGAAACAGTTTTACCTTTGTTTTCAGAATTGCCATACACTGTCTGGCAAATTGAGCTGGTCTCATTACATCCTTCTTATGCGTTTAGATGATGAACAGGCGAGAAAGTTTTACTTAAGAGAGGTGGAAACAGAAAACTGGTCTGTGCGAGAACTGGATAGACAGATCAATTCCCTGCTTTTCGAGCGGCTGGCACTGAGCAGGGATAAGAAGCAATTGATAGCTTTGGCTGCAGAGGGGCAAATCCTTGAATCTCCTCGTGACATGATCAAGGACCCGTATGTCCTCGAATTTCTGGGATTGCATGAGCAGGCAGTGTACACAGAGAAAGAGCTTGAGACCACTCTCATCGATAATCTGCAAAGTTTTTTACTTGAACTTGGAAAGGGTTTTACTTTTGTTGCCCGTCAAAAACGTATGACACTGGATGCAGAACATTTCTATGTCGATCTGGTCTTTTACAATCGATTGCTTCGTTGTTTTGTGTTGATAGATCTGAAAATCGGGAAGCTTAGGCATCAGGATTTGGGTCAGATGCAGATGTATGTGAATTATTTTGACCGAGAAGTTCGGTCGAAGGATGAAGAACAAACGATTGGCATTATTCTTTGCCACGATAAGAAAGAGACCATAG
>JAHYJJ010000062.1:0-8192 GCA_019429165.1 Methanosarcinaceae archaeon
ACCAACAAGTGCCACATCTACTTCCGTATGATCAAGAAATGCTTTTGAATATTCTTCAAAGATCGCTCTTGTAATTACTACTTCATCAAGTTCCATAATTAATGCCTCATATATTGATTACTGATATATCTGGATGATGTTGTACATTTAACTTATAGTTATTTATCACCAATAATTGTTGCACCCTGTCTACTTATTTAGATAGTTTTATTCCAAATAAAGGAGATCTATTACTCGTTCTCCTTCTTCTCAAGGCGAGACGCGATAGTTTCCCTTTATACTGTTCAAGCCTTTCATATCCCTTGTCGGGCAGTAGTTTATATTTAGAGTACTGCCTTTGTAATTCTGGTTTGCAACCTATTTACGCATTGAGAGTCTGTGCACTGATAGTGCTGTGTAGAAACCCAACGGTCATTTTGAAGTTTATAATATTATGCCATATGATCGTTGTCTTTTATAAGACGACACTTGAAAGTTGACATGCCACTAGAAAACTACAAAAAAACAGAACAATGATCTTATTTTGCCTCACCACATTCAGCAGTAACGATCATTACCGGACATGGTGATATTCTTATCAGGTCTTCTGCAATACTATCACGCAAAAACTTGTATATCTTATTATACTTGCAATGGCCCATCAAGATAATATCAAAATCTGAAGCAATATCTGCAACCTTTTCAACGATGTCATCATCAGGTTTTATGTTGACAATCTCACATGTCACATTTGATAATCCGTTTGTTTTGTAAAACTCAACTGCATCTTCCATTCGTTTAATTGAAAGTTTATCGACTTCATCACTATTCTCTTTATGAATTGTGATCATATGTACTGATGCATCTAACTGCTTTGCTAATGTGCACGAAGTTTCAATTGCTTTATTAGATCCTTTGCTGACTTTAACCAGCACTAATATTTTTTTATACATACTCAACTAAACTTTAAAGTTATTAATACATATACTTTTTCATATTATCTGACTATATGTATATAATCTATTATAATGAATTAAGGACATTTTCAGCCGTTTTCCATGAATGCCTGACAATATCAGGAAGAGAACCGTGTTCCTTTGCCCAATCCAAAAGGAACTGTTTTGTTTTTAAATCTGACGGATACCCACTCCCAAAGTCGATCCCAATCTCTTTTCGCATTTCACTCACAATCTCATCGCGTCTCACTTTCGCCAGGATCGATGCTGCAGCAACCACTGGATACGTATCATCTGCCTTGTGCTCAGAAACAACAGTCAGTTGTTTTGCAGTCTCTGGATACTTTTTTGAATATGTGTCTCGCACCTGTTTTCCAAATCGGTCGGCATTTACATCTGCCGCATCCAAATAAACCTTGTCCGGATGCAGATTCTCCAACACACGTGAAAACCCTGTCACTGCAATGGCATTCATAGTCATGATCTTGCGCAGCTCATCGATCTGTTGTGCACTAATCTCAAATATATAAAAATTGTCAATGTACTTTTTGATCTGACCTGCCAGATATTCCCTTTTTTTAGGTGCGATCTTTTTTGAATCCTTAACCCCAAGATTCTTCAGTGAATTAATTCCGGCCTCATCAGCAACAACACCTGCAATGCACATAGGACCTATCACAGGACCTTTGCCTGCTTCATCAATTCCTGCAATTTTCATCATACCTCAAAAAAAATAATTGTGTAAAAATACAAATCTAAGTCTAAATTAACATCAGATGAACATGGTGAATATTACATACCCTATTGTCATCATTATGATCGAATGCTTAAGTCCGGCCATCACACTACCTTCACCCATTGCACCTGCCATAAGCCCTGAACTCACACCCTGAATGATAGCTGCATGCTTAAAGAGCTGCGTGTATGCTTCAAGATTAAAACTTCCAAGGAAGCCACCCTGACCACCTGAAGCTGCCATTCGCTCACCTGCCGCAGCCATCTCAGCAAGGAATGTAGTGGATATAACAAATATTACACAAACGAATACAAGGAACGACATGTAGATGATCACAATGTATATCATCATAGTCATCGACCGTTCGCCTTTCATTTCCTGCTCATATGATGCATCCCTCGCAGCGACCGAGAGAACTTCCCCGATATCACCACTTGACTCGTTTGCCTTTGTGATAAGAGTAAGGGAGCGTGCAACGACCTGTGTCCTTAACCTGTTCGCAAACCTGACAAGCGCATCATTGATCTCAAGTCCCCACACGATATCTTTCCATATCTTTTTTATCTCCTTACTTAGCGCTTCAGTATCAGACTTAGCCATAAGCCGTATCGAATCCCTGAGTGTCATACCAGTCTCATTGGTACTTGCAAGTTTTTTCAAAAAATCAGGAATGTTCTTTTCAAGTTTTTTAAGTTTTCTTGACCTTCTTTCATGAAAAAGGGTCAATGGAATTAGAGTAATGTATAAAGCACCAACAATACGATCATCAATAAAATTAACCATCACCCCAATATCTTGAAGATATTGAATGTTCATGGCAATAGGTACAATAAGATAAATAAGCGCTATCGGTATCGTGATCAATAATGATATCATAGGATTATTAAGAATTGGTTTTAGCGGTCTTTTTAGAGTTTCCTTAAGTGCAAGTGATTTTTTAGATTTTATGAAATCTTCAAAATTCGTCCTTTCCCTTACTTTCTCTTCTGTATCATCGATCAATTCACCTTCCGCATCATAGACTTGTGCAAGATGCCCAGGAACGTCCGGAATACCATGGTCCAGTACAGCCTTTGTCTTCAGAAGCGGAGGTTCACCCAGCTCACCTGGCGTAATGATACTTATCATGACCACAAACATGACCGAGCCTATAGGAAGCACCGCATATATGATGGCATAGACCATCATCGATGTTCCTGAACCCATAACAGCCATCATGACACCCATGATGATAATAAACAAAGGACCCGCAACAAATGCCGTTACGTATGATTCTGCAAGCAGTCCCAGTGTTTCCAAAAATCCTTTCTGGTCAATAATAGTTTGCTGAAGATACTGGTTAGCCTTATCCTGAAAATATTTAGAGATGTCACCACCACTGTCAATGACAGTCAACAGGTTATACATGAGATCCTGGAACCTTTTAGATGGTGTCATCTCACTGATATTTGACAATGCGGTCCTGAGATCATGTCCAAAGTAATCCATGTCCCGCATGAACATATCTACTTCTTTTGATACCTCCCCGTACGTATCCTCAGATCGTGCAAGCAACCGGAACACATCTATTATATTCATGCCGCCTTTGGTCAGTGCATACATAAATGTCACAGCATAAGGAAGTTGGCTATCGATCTTACCTTTCCGCTCACTTGCCTGGAATCCGGGTAAAAGCATAAAGAGTCCATAAATGATGCCGGCAAAAAGTACAGTCAAAAAGATGACGATAAATAAAGAGACAATTATTTCCTTGTAATTAAGTATCCATGCAGTTGATGGACCAAATGTTAATTTTGTGATCTGATCCGGCAGACCGACTACCATAATGACAATATATGTCGTAAAAAAACCCAATATTGCCCCAACAATACCACCTACAATCGAATAAAAGATTGCATTTGATAGATACATCTCATACGAAATTGGCATCCTTGCCTGTTTGAGTTGAAGTTGTAAATTGACATATTTGGCTTTTTTTGCCTTCATCTTGTCCCCTAAAATAACAAAGGGGATCATTTTAAACAAACTTAAAAGTATAACGGCTTTTTTAACATAAACGTCTATGACAGAAACGGATTTCTCTCCACCTTTTTTGGATCCTTTACCTTTTTTCATTTTACTTTTTTTGGACCCGGCATCTGCTAGGTCAAGACCTGCATTGGATTCATAATCGTTGATGAACGAATCATCCTCATCTGCTGTAGATACGTTATTATCCATCACTTCACCACAAATGAAAAATATACTATACCAATTTGAGTTTCTTCAATACCTTTTCAGGTGTTGCCTGATAAGCATTGATTATCCCCGATATCTCCTGATAATCAGTGACATCATTATTAACCATGTACTCCAGTACTTTTTGGCGATATATCAATTCCTGCCTAACTTGTGCACTGGTCCATCCTCTTCGCATCTGTATATCAGCCAGAGCTTTTGATTCACCGGTCTTGTTGAAAGTATCACTTGTCGAATCCCAGCCAAAGATATCATTTGTTCGTATGTTTCTTGTATTGGGATCGATATCCACGATCTCTACAATATATAGATTTCTTCTGACACGTTTTCCTTTGGAATATGTCTGTGACTGTATACACACGATATCCAGTGCCTGTATCATTGTACGCGGCACACTTATTGGTGGGTTCTCAAGTCTATGTATGGCTGATGAAACTGAATCTGCATGCATGGTCGAAAAAGTTGTGTGACCTGTTGACATTGCCTGGAAAAGCGTAAGAGCTTCTTTACCTCGAACCTCGCCCACAAGCAGGTATTCCGGTCGCTGTCGTAGTGCTCCTTTTAAAAGATCATACATATCGATAGCTCCACGGTCATCTGCTGTAAATGAGTCCCTTGTAAGAGCCGGGATCCAGTTAATATGTGGAAGTTTCAATTCACGCGTATCTTCGAGTGTTATAACCTTTGCTTTTTCAGGAATAAATAATGAAACCGCATTAAGTGATGACGTTTTACCCGAAGCCGTACCTCCTGCGTATATTAAACTCTTGTTGTTTTCAATACACAACCACAGGTATGCCATTGATTCTGCTGAAAAGGTCTTCCATTTTATCAGATCGATCGGTGTGATCGGCACATCACTGAACTTACGTATAGTGAACGTACTTCCATGAGTGGTTATCGTAGTACCCAGAGTCATCTGGATCCTTGAACCGTCTCCCATAGTCGCATCGACCATAGGTTCTGCAACAGAGATATGCTTGCCACTCCTTTGTGCAAGCCTTATTATAAAAGAATTCAACTCATCTTCATGGTAGACGATATTCGTCTCAATATTAGTATACTTTTTATGATACAGGAATATCGGTGTATCATGGCCATTTCCTGATATATCTTCTATAGTATTATCAAACATCAGAGGATCAAGCTTTCCGAACCTGATGAAATCACGTTTGATGTAATAAGTTATTTTTGCAAGCATTGGGGGGGTTATTTCTATAGCATAGTCCTTGATGATAACACGGATCTTATTCTCAAGTACCACATTCCTGTCTTTCTCTTCACCCAATTCCTCTACTAAAAGCACATTACGAAGCCTGTCTTTGATCTCTGTCAAAAAGGTTTCTTCAAATTCTGAAAGTTCTGGTTCAACAACATAATAGATAGAATGATTTTTCTCTTCATTGAAAAGAACCACAACAAAAGCATAGGGTTCATTGACCCAATGACGCTCGAGCTCCTCATAGCCTGCCACACCCCTGAACATACAAAGAGGACCATGTAACTCCGGATCATAAGGTTCGACTTCAACTTCTTCCTTCTTGAATAGGTTTTTGATCTTGTCTATAAACCCAATCTTTTCTTTTTCAACTTCTTCCTCTGTTTCTTCATCCTGCACTATATCCGCACTAATGTTCTTGGTACTTGCTTTTTCAATTAGATCTTTTACAAGATCGGTTGCAGGCACTTCATCTTTACCAGGTTCTTTATCTTCAACCGGTTCTTTCACAGGAGATTCTTTAATTTCTTGTTCTTCAACTTCTAAGGATATTTCTTCTTTTTCGTCCGTTGGTCGTAATAATCCGTGTGAATCTATTTCATCTTCACTTTCTGTATCTTTATCTGGAGTTTCTGATAAAGTTGAGATTTCGGAGGTAAATGTTTCAGGCTTGGGTGATCCCGGTACAAGTATACCAAATTCAATATCCTTTTCATCTTCAGAAAATTTTTTGTCAGCAAGCCTATTCAATAGGTTTCCTGAACCACCTGACGACACCAGAATTCCAGATTCGATATCTGAATCGTCAATCTTTTCATTATCATCTATATCAATAATGTTTGAACTTGCCGATTTTGGCTCCGGCTCCGGTTCCATCTGTGCTTTTGGTTCAAACTGTGATTTTGGTTCAAACTGTAATTTTGGTTCAGACTGTGATTTTGGTTCAAACTGTAATTTTGGTTTAAACTGTGATTTTGGTTCAAACTGTGATTTTGGTTCAGACTGTGATTTTGGTTCAAACTGTGATTTTGGTTTAAACTGTGATTTTGGTTCAAACTGTGATTTTGGCTTAAATAACTTTGGCCCAGTGTCACTGTCATCTAATCCATTATTAATTTGTTCTGGCGGTTCGCTTTTCTTGATCCCATACGCTGAACGTACCGCAGAAATAGAACTGGATTTCCCATCATTTTCGGGATATGATGATTGACCGACTCCAATTTGATCCTTATTTTGGCGAAACTTTTTTAGGAGTAGATCACGATCTGCCTTTTTTTTATCGACTATTTCCCTCGACTGAATTGTTTCTAAATTATCATCGGCATCATCAACCATATTTTCACCATTTTTATGCTCTAATAATATTTATACACTGAATGAATAATTATCATTTTCATCATACTTAATTAATATATCAAGTATTCAACATATAAATAATACTATTTAGCATTCAACAATAAATATTCCGCATCACGTGGATTTATGCACAAAAGTAATATGTTATTTACTTACTTATTCTTTGCCATTACAAAAATAAATAGTAACAATGTGTTCAGTAATGTATTGGGCGATATATTTATTAATTCGGCAATGGAAATTCATGCCGAGTGATAATTAAATGTGGAAAATATGAAAACTATTATTTTACAGGGTTTTTGAATACAGATAAACAATACTCATCGCCCTGTGCCATATTTTTTATTGTTTCGAACTCGACAGGTTTGCCGTATATTGCTTCAAATATTCCAAGTTTCATGCCTTTACAAACATTACAGGCAATCGGTTGTTCTTTAACGAAATCAATATGTGGGCATTTAGTCACCTTCATAAAATAGTTGGAATCAGAATCAACAATTGTTTCTCCTTCGTAAATATATCCAACACGTTCAAGCACACGGTAGCAATAATCAAATAATGCTGAATAATTATTTTGTTCTGCAAGTGCCCTGATCTCATCTGTCGGCTTTAGATTGCAATCAGGTTGTGAAAGCGCCACTAAAAACGATTCCTTTGAGCATTCACGAAGCAACATAATGGCCGCATTTTCACCAACGATCTCAGTCATTTTTTTAGGGAATCCCCCGAAAAGATTAATGTGTAAGAGGTCTGCAACATCATGAAGTCCTGTTTTTTTACCCATTTATAATTCACCTCATTGAAAAAATTATAAATACATTTGCACAACATATTTAAAATGATTAATTTTTTGTATATACACATTAAAAGTTAAATTATAAATAAATACTCATTTAAAAATGTTTAAGTGTTTGAATTTTCGGCATCAAAATAATACATCAAAGATTATTGTTTAAGTTTTTAACCATATACAATAACCCATCTTTAATTGCCCTCATGGATTCAACAGCCACGCCCCCAACGTCAATAGGTGCTAATCCTTCCAGATCTGCACGTACAAGTTCTGCGTCATATGAGATCTCACCCAACACAGGTATGTCCAGTTCTTCAAGATGCACTAAAACCTGTTCTGATGAACCTTTATTAACAACTGCAACAAAATGTTTAACCCCAATACCGCTCGCAAGGTCCTTTATACGCACCGCCGTCTCGATTGAACGCATGCCGGGCTCTACAACAATGATCATAAGGTCAATGCCACGCGTAGTGCCACGTCCGAGATGCTCGATCCCAGCTTCCATATCAAGAATTACAGCACTGTTATCTTTTAGCACAACATGACGCAAAAGCGCGCGCAAAAACGCAGAGGCAGGACACATACATCCGCTTCCCCCATTTTCGATCGTGCCCATGACAAGCATTTTGACACCATCGGGACCAACGACCCCAAATTTCTCGACAATGTCATCTACCTTTGGATTGAATTTAAAAACGCCACCTTCGGCCCCTGCACGCTCATCGATCATATCCTTATAATCAGTAAGCGGGCGCGGAGGATTATTGATGCCAAGAGCTGAGGCGAGATTCATATCTGCATCTGCATCGATTGCAAGCACATCATATCCGTCCCGTGCAAGCATCCTTGCAAGAGTTCCGGAAAATGTGGTTTTACCCACACCACCCTTTCCTGTAACTGCTATTTTAACTA
>JAHYJJ010000063.1:0-8182 GCA_019429165.1 Methanosarcinaceae archaeon
TTGAGTTTCCTGACGGCATCCATACCTTCGCTCTTGATCAGTGGTGTGCCTGCCTCTATCCAGTCAACACCGCCAATGGCAGCTTCCTTTGCTATCTGCACGGCACGGTCAATTTCCAGAAGGTCAAGTGCGACCTGAATGATGGGTTTTATAAGATCACCTTAGTTTGATATATGTACATTTAGTGTTTTTTTATGTATATAATCACCTGAATACCTATAAGTTTAATCTAATCAATCAAATCAAATCAAATCAAATCAAATCAAATCAAATCAAGTCCAATCAAGTCCAATCCAATGTGCAAAAATATATGTTCACATCTGTATAACACAATATAGGGTAAATATGTCAGATGATGAGTTAATAACCAAACGCGAGCACAAGAAATTATTAAACAGCCTTCACAAATACCTTTTCTGGGTGGGAGAGCAGATACCTGAAATAGTTGATATTGACGGGGAGCAGGTACGTCTACATGAGTTCATATGGGAAATGATCAACAAACCATGTCTTTCAGATGGGGACAAAAAACAGATAGACCATTGTATAGCGCACATTTCCAAAAAGGAAAAAGAATACGAAAACGATCTGGAAGAATCAGACCTTACTCGTGAAGATGCAGCAAAGTTGTTTGATCTGACTGCCGGACTGTTGCGTGCAATTATGGATCTGAAAGAATTGGAGGAATCTCCAAAAAAGAAATTGTCAAGAAAGTTTCATGATGATGTGAAAAAACGCAAGATCGATGATGCTAAAAAGCTTGTTACGTTTTTGGACAATATCAGGTAAAATTAGATCTGACCAATGCCGCACGTTTAAAAAACGGATTGTATTTAATAGTCTTGATGCAGGAAAGTGCCGGACTGAGTGTGATCCCGCAGTTATTCTAATATGTGTGGCACTTTTCATCTGCAATATTCTATGGTTAATTCAACACTGAGATTAATGACAATATGCATTTGTGATATATTGCTGCACCATCCTGTGCGTATTGAAAAAAGATGCATTCAGTGCTATACTGCTACGCACCATATTCATCCATTTCGGCCGGTCATTATAGAACATCGGCACAATCTCATTTTCAAGTTTCTTGTACAAATCATCGGCATCCACAGCATCATCTGCTTCAATCTCTGTTTCTATATCTGTGGGTTTTGGGCCTATCCCCCATCCAGTGACATTTGCAATGTGCCCTTCCAGCCACCACCCATCAAAAACGCTCAGGTTGAGGACACCGTTGTGGCATGCCTTCATGCCGCTTGTACCTGATGCTTCATGTGGTCGTCTGGGGGTGTTCAACCAGATATCTACGCCTGAAGTCATTGCCTTGGCAATATTCATATCATAATTAGCAAGATAGGCTATCTTAATATCGCCACCTAATTCGTTGATCTTCTCATAGATCTGCCTGATCATATCCTTGCCCCCCCAATCACTCGGATGCGCCTTGCCTGCAAGGACAATTTGTATCTTCCCAATATTGCGACTGATGTTTCTTAGCCTTTCTACATCACGAAACAGCAGATCAGGACGTTTATATGCTGTGAAACGCCGCGCAAATCCTATTGTCAATACATGTTGATCCATGCCGGCATTTGTCTGGGCATTGACCTCATCAATCAATGTTTTTTTCGCTTCCATGTGAGCATCCCATATCCTGCGCCTTGGTATGCTGAGGGCATATCGTAGCGTGAATGGGTCTTTTTTCCAGCCTGGCATAAACTCATCGTACAGTTTTTTAAGTGGACCAGAAACCCATGTAGGAGAATGCACACCGTTTGTGATGGAATCTATGCTATATTCAGGGAACATACTTCTTGAGACTTCGGTATGTTTCTTTGCCACACCGTTAACAAAATAGCTCATGCGCAGTGCCAGCAGGGTCATATTCAGCTTACCATCTGAATATATGTCTTCATTTATACCGAAACGTGAAATATCACCGTACATGCTTTGTATAATATCCTGTGTGAATTTATCATGCCCTGCCGGAACTGGCGTATGTGTAGTGAATACACATCTCCTTCTAATAGCATCCAGGTCATAACTGGTCTTGTTATTCTCAACTTTATCATTTTCCAACAATTCAAGGGTCAACAGGGCCGCATGCCCTTCATTCATGTGATACTTGCGTATATTTGTATGTCCGATCTCTTTTAGTATTTTTGCTCCGGCTATACCCAGCACCATCTCCTGTGCGAAGCGATACTGCAAATCTCCGCCATAGAGATAGCTTGTGATATACCTGTCATAATCGTAGTTTTCTTTCAGGTTCGTATCAAGAAGATATACAGGTACATTGCCACCATTGATTCCTGTAACCGTATACTCCCATACCTGCACGACAACGTCCCTACCCGCTATCTGTATACTTGTTTTTGCAGGCAAAAGTTTCAGGAAATCGTCCTTGTTCCACCGGACAGGCCATTCTGTCTGGTTGCCGGCATTATCAAGTTTTTGAAAAAAATAACCATATTCATTGAGCAGCGTAATTCCAACTATCGGCACGCCAAGATCAGCACATGACTTTATAGTGTCGCCCGCCAGTATTCCAAGTCCGCCACCGTATGTCGGAAGATGAGACTCAAAACCCATTTCCATTGAAAAGTATGCAATTATCCTGTCTTCTTTATTGATCTCTTTACTGTATCGCTGCATATTATCATCCTTGACCCATTTGTACTTCTTTAGGCATGAGACATTTATAATATTTATACTACATTATAATATTGATTCTTACATTGAACAGTCGCCATATCATGCAGGGCGAGCCCGGTGATTGCCGCAAATTATCCTCAGATAAACAACCTCTTCATATGTCATTGGTTAAGCCCACAATTCACTCACAAAACTTCATTTAACATGTGAATCTAACGTCTGAATAGAATATACATTTATTCATTGATGTTTTTGAAAAAAAAATATTACGCCTTAATAAAATGTACAATTCTCAGAACAATAGTATTATGGTCAAATGGATGATGACAGTTTAGTAAATATTATATCTCATGCAATTCTTTTATCAGTCTGATGAAGTTCAAAGACCTAAACATCATATCAATGAAGGACTTTACACGTGAAACTATCGATCATATACTCAACACCGCTGAAAAACTTGAACCCGTTGCACGAGGTGTGGAGAAATCTGATATTCTTGATGGGAAGGTATTGTCACTTTTATTTTTTGAACCAAGCACAAGGACACGCATGTCATTTGAGACTGCGATGATCAGACTTGGTGGAAGAGTGTTAAATCTTGGTTCTGTTGAAGCAAGTTCCATTGCAAAAGGGGAAACTCTTGCCGACACGATACGTGTGGTAGAGGGATATTCCGATGCGATCGTCCTGAGGCACCCAAAAGAAGGTTCGGCACGAATGGCTTCCGAACTTGTATCTGTACCGATCATCAATGGCGGGGACGGTGCAGGACACCATCCAACACAGACATTCCTTGATCTATATACGATAAGACGGGAAAGTCACCTCGACGGTGTGAAGATTGCGCTTGCTGGGGACCTTAAATATGGCAGGACGGTGCACTCACTATGTTATGCCCTGTCGCTATATGGTGCAGAGATCACACTAGTATCTCCAAAGGAATTGCGTATGCCTGACGAGATAATCTATGATTTAAAAAGGCGCAACATAAAGGTTACACAGACCGATTCGATCGAAGAGGCGATACACGATGTGGAAGTGTTGTATGTCACAAGGATCCAAAAAGAGCGTTTCCCAGATCCAGCAGAGTACCAAAAGGTTGCGAGCAGTTTGCTGATCACACCGCAACTTCTTGAAAAGGCTAATCCCAAACTTAAGATAATGCATCCACTGCCAAGGATCAATGAGATTGACCCGCGTGTGGATGATACTGACCATGCCTGTTATTTCAACCAGTCTTTCTACGGAGTACCTGTTCGAATGGCATTGCTCGCACTTGTTATGGGGGTACTTGAATGACGCCAAACAAAAGTCCAACTCAAAAACGTGAACTGAGAGTTCGGCCGATCGAGAATGGAACTGTGATAGACCATATCAAGGCGGGTCAGTCACTCAACGTTCTGCGGATACTTGGGATACCGGATTCGTCTGAAGATGTTGTCAGTGTTGTCATAAATGCATCAGGTGAACATGGAAAGAAAGATGTTGTTAAGATCGAGAACCGTGAGTTGAACGTGCGTGAGGTTGACAAGATCACATTAATCGCACCAAATGCGGTAATTAACATAATACGCCATTTTGATGTTTTTGAGAAAAAGCACGTCGTGATACCACAAAACATTGAAGGTGTAGTTCGTTGTATCAATCCAAATTGTATCTCAAACAGCAGTGAACCGGTGACATCGAAATTTGCGGTGACATCAGCCAAGGGGAAGATCGTGCTCCAGTGCAAGTATTGTGAGCGCGTGATAACTGAAAATATTGCTGATCGTTTGTTATAGACCGAATCTGTTTTTTGTCAAAGATAATGTTAAAATTAGTAAGCAATAAGGGATCTTATCTCAAAATCCCAGAATATCATCCATTGTATAAATTCCAGGCTCTTTACCGCATACCCATGCAGCCGCTTTTACCGCACCGCCTGCAAATGCCTGCCGTGAGTGCGCCTGGTGTTTGATCTCGATACGCTCGCCGTCCCCTGCGAACAATACAGTATGGTCACCCACGATGTCGCCACCACGAACTGCGTGGATCCCGATCTCCTTGCCGCGTGGTGCAAGACCATTTCGTCCGTACACGTATTCCTTCCCGCCAAGTGCTTCGCTGATAACATCTGCCGCTTTTTTGGCAGTGCCGCTTGGAGCATCTTTTTTCTGGTTGTGGTGAGCTTCAATGATCTCGATATCATAATCGGAAAGTGATCTTGCTGCTTCTTTCAATATGTTGAAAAACACATTGACACCAATGGAATAATTCGGTGATATGACTGCTGCAACATTATTGTTCAGGATCGCATTGTCGATAACAGCCCTTTGCTGCTCAGTGAATCCTGTTGTGCCGATAATAAGGTTCACGCCACATTCTGCTGCTGCCGGTGCATTGATGACTGTCGCAGGTGCAATTGTAAAATCAATAAGAACATCCGTATTTGTTTTGGTAAGAACCGTTTTAATATCATTTGCATCCGATACTGCAACACCAAGTGCACCAACATGTGCCATCTCTCCGGCATCCTTGCCGATATTGTTAATATCAAAAGCAGCCGAAAGTTGCATATTGTCGGTCTTTACGATATTCTCGATGATCATACCGCCCATGCGACCGCATGCACCTGTTACTGCCACATTGATATTGTCATTAATCATTTAACGCACCTATATTTTTTAGCGCATCTATGAGTATGCGTTCATTTTCACTACTAATTGGTGCAAGTGGAAGTCTTAAGTGTCCGCTCGCAAGCCCGATCAATTCTGCTGCACGTTTTACAGGTATAGGATTTGTCTCATTGAACAGAGCACGTATAAGCGGTGCAAGTTCATAATGGATATTTCTTGCTGTTGTAATGTCGTAATTCTTTGCAGCATTATAGAGGTCCACCATCTTTTGAGGGACAATGTTAGCAACAACCGATATCACGGCGCTGCCACCAAGTGTGAGTATTGGGAGGGTTAGTCCGTCGTCACCTGAGATGACAGAAAAGTCCTCATCAGCCGTATTCTCAATGATCCTGGTAATTTTGTCGAGATTCCCGCTCGCTTCCTTGATGCCAACGATGTTGTCTACTTTTGAAAGTTCTAATATAACTTCAAGAGGTATATCCTGACTCGTGCGGGTGGGGACGTTGTATAAAAGTATAGGAATGTCTACCGACTCGGCAATTATTTTAAAATGCTTTATCAGTCCTGCATTGTTTGGCTTGTTATAATACGGGGATATGAGAAGCGCTCCATCCACTCCTGCATCATCTGCATATTTCGTAAGCTCTATCGCTTCTGCAGTATTATTTGAACCCGTGCCGACCAAAACAGGAACATTTGCACAATCAACTGAAATATCGATCAGTTGCTCATGCTCGGCTGTAGAAAGAGTTGCGGATTCACCTGTTGTACCACAGGCTACAATGCCTGAGATGCCGCCGGTTTCGACAAAACTGACATTTTCCTGGAATCCGTTTTTGTCAATAGAGTTATCTTTACTAAAAGGAGTGATAAGCGCCGGTAAAACCCCTTCGAACATAATATCCCTTCCTTAAAGGATTATTCCGGGCGAACGTGTGTTAACTTTCGTGTGACATAGCCTGCTACACGATTTCTAATAACCTTGCTTTGAATATCGGTGTATTTTGTGACAAGAGGTTTGTTCGCATCGAAATCTCCTGTGAATACACCTTCATATTTCTCTAATAAGCGAAATGATATGTTCTTGATATTTTTCTGTCTAATATTTCCCATGTATTGATCTCCGGATTTAAGTTTAAGTTATGTTTAAGTTAAGTTTAAATTTATCTGATAATTTAATTATGATTATATTGATAACCGCCTAATTGATAACCTTTCCATTTATACCTTTTGGATTATATGATTATTTGTTGGCTCGATGTCACGTTTAATCTTGCTTTATATCGGAACTATGGTAGTCCGTTTTCCCAAACAATCGGTCAATTGTAACCGCATCCCTGAATACATCCTCCCTGATGCCCTTGCGGTTTATGTAAAGACCTATTAGGACAATGAGCAGACCAAGATCCGGTTTGACACCGACAAAGAATATGCCAAGCAGTACCACAGTTGATGCCAACAGTCCCCTCATCGCTCCTTTCCTGTATGAAGCGAGGTGAGTACGCTTGAATATACGTATGTCACGCAGGGTAAGGAATAAGACAACTACATATGCTGCTATGGCTAATTGTTGATACATTTGTTAATCACGCTTTTATTTTATTCTGTTTTTGTATAACATGGAAAATAAATTATGTAAAAAAATAGATATAATAAGGCAGGACTGGAACTATACCAATCCCACCTTGCATCTAATTAACAGTTATTATTCGTCGTAGTATCCGATCTCTTCTTTCGTCAAATAGCAAGCAGGGTCGTCTGCCCATACATTGTCGTAAATGGCTTCTGCCCGGACACGGAAGTTTCCGTTACAAATATCGAACCATTTGCATTTCGCACATCGGTCTGCATTTGCCACGATAAGCGGTTTGCGGTTCTTAAGACCGGCCATCAGTTCATCGCTAGTATCGGTCCAGATCTCACTGAATTTCCTATCCTTGACATTTCCAAATGAATGATGCCTCCAGAACTGGTCAGCATGTACGGAGCCGTCCCATGAGACGCAGCCAATACCGATGCCAGTAGAATTGCCCTGATTCATCATAAGCAGGTCATACACGTCCTTGGCACGTTCTGGATTCTCTTTCAACAGGCGCAGGTAGACGTATGGACCATCGCAGTGATTGTCCACGGTCAAAACCTCAACAGGCATGCCCCTGTCATGCAGTGCTTTTGTCCTGTCCATAATAAGATCAAGCGCCGCACGGCTCTCTTCATGTGTCAGGTCATCTTCCACAAGTTTTATGCCGCGTCCTGCGTACACAAGATGGTAGAAACAAACACGAGGAATTCCTTCCTCTTCAATAAGATCGAATATGGCCGGAATATCAGCCACATTCTTCTTGTTAATGGTAAAACGAAGTCCCACTTTGATGTCTTCCTTTCTGCAGTTGCGAAGCCCATCCATTGCCGCATCGAACGCACCCGGCATGCCCCTGAACTTGTCGTTTGTCTCTCTTATACCATCAAGTGATATGCCAACATAGGACAAGCCGATCTTCTTCAGCACCTTTGCCATCTTCTCATCGATCAGCGTACCGTTCGTTGAGATCACAGCGCGCATTCCCCTGGACTTTGCATATTCTGCAAGTTGTGGAAGGTCCTTTCGCATGGTAGGCTCCCCACCTGAGAAAAGAATTACCGGTGAACCGAATTCAGCCAGGTCATCTATCAGTTCCTTGCCCTGCTCTGTAGTCAGTTCATCAGTATACTCTATATCTTTGGACTGGGCGTAACAGTGCACGCATTTGAGATTACAGCGTCTTCCCATATTCCAGACCACTACAGGTTTTTTATCCTTTGAGAACTGCAAAAGATGCGAAGGCAATTTACTGGAATCGCGCTCATACCTCAAAGCATCTGATGGTTCCACAGTTCCACAATAAAGTTTTGAAATTCCGATCATC
>JAHYJJ010000064.1:0-8085 GCA_019429165.1 Methanosarcinaceae archaeon
CGGTGGGCTTTTTTGACATCAAAAAACAGGCAAGTCCAAAAATCAGCAAGAATATTCTTGGTGTTGGCGGAATATGCCGCATGTGGCTGGTTGTTAACTTTTTGCCAAGAACAACTAAACAGGTTAAAAAAAGAAAAAAGGATTTTACAGGAGTTTGTTGAATTCTGCACTAAGGACACTGCCCTGTGTAACACCTGTAAAACGTTTTGCTTCAACACCGTCCTTTTCCATGATAAGTGTTGGAACTACACGAATAGCATACTTTGCTGCAAGTTCCTGGTTCTTGTCAACATCCACTTCCTTAATCTCAACCTTGTCACCAAATTCTTTTTCAAGTTCTTCAAGGATCGGTTTTTGCATTCTGCACGGACCACACCATGTGGCTGTAAAATCTAATAATATTGGTTTGCCCATTTGTATCACCTATTTATCGTAATTATTACTATTATCATTTTTATTATTATTATTATTATTATTATTATTATTATTATTATCTGGATTATCGTCTTTTTTGGATTTTGGATGACATATCATACATGATTTGCATTTATCAGGTATGCTTTTATTTTTCTTTCCTATTCCTGACATGATATTATACCTTTTATTAGAGTTTTATCCTTTATATTTATGCGGTATTGCATAAACCACACACAACCATTGGATTATTCGCATAAATACGTTTCGCTATTAAAAGTTGTTGGAAAGTAAAAAATTGAAAAAAGTAAAAAAACGTGAGAAAAAATAAATGGAGGAAAAGAATGGCAGCAATGCTGCCATCTATCCTTTAATAACCGTATTCTGGTGGGCTGTTATAATATCATTGATATCCATCACAATTATCCCGCCGGATTCGGTGTAAGGGATACTCTCTTTTGGATAATCTACACATGCACCCTGTATACCGTTTCCGGTTTCTGCATCAAACGTTGTGCCACAGGAATCACAGACAAGAACAGCATCATCAAGTGTGAATCCAATTGAGCGGCATGGTGGACAGACATTTGACCGTATAACGATCTCATCACCAAGCAAGAATGCCATCACAGCGATCTCACCAAGTTCAGTGTTGGTGTTCACCTTGAAGTGAACATTTGTATTATCATTGACATCAGCAACAGGGATCGATACAACATCCCCATTTACATCTGCAGTTATCCACGTAGCTTTTACCGGACCCGCTTGTGCCTTGCCGGAATTATCTCCGATACATCCAAGTCCAAATGCTGAAACAAGCAGTAACAGTATTACTATTCCAATTGATCTTACATTTTTTAAGTTAATTTTCATATAAATTATTCCTTTTATTCTATTATCTTTCCATCAAGTAAATTAATAACTCTATCGGACTGTGCACCAAGTTCAGTATTATGGGTGACCATTACAACAGTCATCTCACCTGCCAGGGATTTCAAAAGAGAGAGTATCATCGCCCCGGTCTTCCCATCCAATGCACCTGTAGGCTCATCTGCAAGCAGTATTTTTGGTTTCATGACCAATGCACGCGCAATCGCAACACGCTGTTGCTCGCCTCCGCTGAGTTCATTGGGTTTATGCCCGATCCTGTGCGACAATCCCACACGTTCCATTGCTTCTGTCACGCCGTCCTGTTTCTTATCACCTGCAAACACAAGCGGAAGAGCAACATTTTCGTAAGCCGTAAGTGATGGGATAAGATGGAACTGCTGGAACACAAACCCCGCAGTCCTGCGTCTAAAATCAACGAGTTCCTTCTGGGATTTTTTAGTGATGTCAACACCATCGAGCAGAATACTTCCGCTACTTGGATGGTCAAGCATTCCTATCAGGTTCATGAGAGTTGTCTTTCCCGAACCCGAAGGTCCCATGATCGATACAAACTCACCGCCTTTTATCGTATGGTTGATCCCGTGCAGGATTTCAACTTTCCGCCCTCCGATCCGGTAAGACTTTACCACGTTTTGGAGTTCAATATCAACAGTTGTGCCACCATTAACATTATTATATCCATTATCAGACACTTCTAAGCACCTCCGCAGGGTCAATGCTAAGTGCACGTTTTGCCGGTATCACGGATGCCACCATTCCCACGACAATTGAAACTCCTACTGCCGCAGGCAATAGGATCCACATCGGTGACGGGGTAACTGAAAGCAGCATGGGTGCTGCAATAAACGAAACAAGTGTTCCCAATAAAAATCCAACACTTCCTCCTATCGCACCGATGATCGCACCTTCAAAGAATAACATGGATACGATCTGTACATCACTTGCACCAACTGCTCGCATGATGCCGATCTCTTTCAGTTTTTCATTGACCGATGCAAGCATTGTAGATGCAACCGTAAGAGCACTCACAAGCAAAGTAATAATCGAAACTGCCATTGCCGATGATTGGGTACGTTTGATCAATGCCATCTCACTCTGCACGATCTGACTCATGGCACGTGCCTCCACGTTTGGAATAGCAGTTTCTATCTGGCGGCTCATCTCCTCAACAGGACAATCATTACAAAGTGCACGCACCTCAACGCTGCTGATTTTCCCCTCATTGTCGAACAGGTATTGTGCCATTTTTAGCGATGTAATAATGTATCCATCTTCTGACCCTCCGGTAGTTTCAATCACGGCAATCACATCGCCATCAAACGAATTGTTCCCATTTGTAAGCGTGATTGTAGAACCAACAACAAGCCCCAGTGGCTTTGCAATATCAGAACCAAGCATAACTTCGTCTCTCTCGCCATCTTCGGAAGAGATCCATCTGCCATCCAACTTCCACCATGCTTTCATATTCGCTTCTTCTTTTGGGTCAACACCCATTAAAATAACAGATGAGGAATTGCCGATATTCGCGATCCCATATAATCGCGGTGCAACAACGGCAAGATTTGCACTATTTTCAATAGTATAGATGTCTGGTAATTTTGATTCATCAATGTAATTCTCGCCTGTAGAAATTGACCCAACTGCAGTAGATCCTTCTATAAGTGGGATCGAATTTGTTTCCGGTCTTATTATGATATTAGCACCAAATTTACTTGACTCTTCGTAAAGGCTATCAGTTGCCGCAGTGAATGTAGTAATTACCGCAACGATTGCAGATGCGGCAATAATGACACCCAGCACGCCAACCAAAAGTTTTGTTTTTCTACGAAATATATCTTTTAATACAATAGAATGTAATCGCATGGCTATACGTCTGGTGTAAAGTTATATTAACTTTACGTTTGGCGTAAACAAATCTGATGCAAGTAATTGTACAATACGCGCAAGATTTATATCTATTTACACCAATTGTAAAGTATGGTTAAGATAGACCGAATAAACATTTCAAATGAGGGATTGACTAAATTCTTCAGTCCTATTGAAGCACAGATAATGGAAGTGCTATGGGAAAATAATGAGATGATGACTGCTGAGATTACAAAACAGACCAATATTCCTTTGTCCAGCGTAGCCGGTACACTGGATAGGCTTGTAAAAGCCAACTTCGCGCAGCGGAGGGTGGAGAACCAAGGACAACGTGTCCGGTACATATACTCGGCAACCACAACGGCTGACAACGCTGCAAATGCGATCACAACTCGCATACTTGACAGTCTTGTTGACACTTTTGGCGCGGTTGCTATCGAGAACTTCTCTAAATATAAAAAAGTAAAATAATCCTTGTCACGCTGAAAGATATGTCATCAATAGCAGATGAACTAATATGTTACGCTGAATGCGTTAACAAATCAGACCTTTTACCGTTGATCTCGTTTTTGGTAGTTGCATCTTTGTTGCTTTTTGCATTTTATCTAAAAGCCAAAACCCCAATCCAACGGCTCGGTTCATTTGTAGGTGCGCAACTGCTAATGATTGGCGCAATCGTTGCATCCTTTTCGACAATGGAATGCAGCCGCATGCTGACAATTGAGGTTTATCTAGCATATGTATTGATCTCAACAGGAATTATGGTATTTTTGCCCGGATCATATTACAAGATACTTATCAAACACCATAACGCAAAACCAATTTCAGAGATCGTTGATTGGGCAGATGAATTTGTAAATGCGCTCTCTGAAGATTCACATGTATATTATTTTGATTCTGCGATCCCAAAAGCGTTTGCATCAGGCAAAGCAATATTTGTATCTATCGGCATGCTTGAACTATTCGATGAACGGGAACTAAAAGCCGTACTCGCCCATGAAGCATGGCATCTGCGTCACAACAACAAGACCCCTATTTTGCGGCAACTCTCATTTATGACCTTCACAAAATTTAGACCTGAACAAGAACTTGAACTGCTGGCAGACAGGTTTGCTGAAAATATCGTTGGCAAGGGAATACTTGAGTCAGCACGGGCAAAACTTGTATAGAATGGTTATGTGTACTTTTTTAAGAATCAGTAGCAATTATAGTAATTAACCCATAGGTATTTATACCAAATAAATTTATAATTATAATTACACAGATGTGCTGGTAATGAGGATGGCTGGTGCACATTGAATGTGAAATGCTACTAAATTCGGAGGGACAATGGTGACTATTGCAGAGACACAAAAAACGGCGACAGAAAAAGGGCGTATGGATTCAAAAACCGACAAATGTGAAAATGGGTTCCATACTTCATGCGGTCAGGCATACATACGTTTTGACAAGCAGATGATTTAAAATAAGATTTTCTTGTAGTATATAATTTATAGAATTATATAGTTCGAGTCAATTCGGCCGAAGTGAGCATTTTCTTGTTGATTTCTTTACAAAAATACATAGAATGTCGAATAGGCATCAAATGTAAACCCGCCTCAATTTCTTTTTATGTTACTATAATACATACACTCATCACTTGTGAACAGAGGTATCTCAACATCCCCATCTATAACCTCAACAGGTGCACCTCGAACAAGTACACACGGCACTCCCTCACCCGCTTCTCCCATCAATACCTGCGATGCTGAAACAAGATTATCCGCAACCGCCTTTTGTGTGATATGCAGCGTTTTGCCGAAAAGATCACATGATCCTCTTGCATCTTCCACTGGCACGATCCCCGACGTTCCAAGCGCAATACCCACACACCCAAGCCGCAATGGCTGAGTTCTGCTATCCCCCACAATTACACCAACACGGCAGGAATATCGTTTCTCGATCCCTGCGCGTATGATTGCGGCACTTTTTTGGGCATCTTTTGGAAGCAATACCACACACCCTTCGGGTGCATTGGAACCATCTATCCCCGCATTCGGAGACAGGGTCCCGTTTGTGATAGTAAGAGCAGCACCCGGAACACCGCCGAATATCTCATCGCATTCCTGCAAGATCAATTCCATCTCACGAGCATCGAGTTCATATTTTTGTGCAAGTTCTATTGCTTTTTCGGAGGGTGTAACATCACAAAGTTTTACCACCCGGTTTTCCGCAGTCGCCACAGCGGACTCTGCAAAAACAAGTATATCGCCATCCTCTGGTGTATGCCCTCCATTCTTAAAAGCATCTGAGAGAATTTCTATTATATCGTCACCCGGTCTTATGAGTGCAGTCCGTATTCCGAACATTTGCATAGAAGGAGAAGATGAATAAGAAGAACTATTGTCCATATCAACCGCCATTTGAAAGATACTCAGCCATGATCTTGATAGCACAATACTCGCCGCACATCGAGCACGGTCCTTCCATAGGGCACATGTTCTTTGGCTTATCAGGATCGATCGCAAGTTCAACCTGACCGTCCCAGTCAAATTTCGCGCGCCTTTTCGCAAGCATCAGGTCCCTGTCACTCACGCCGTATTTGATGGAATCGCCAATATGCGCCGCGATCTTAAATGCGATAAGTCCCTCCCTCACATGAGCAGGTGAAGGAAGTGCCAGATGTTCCGATGGCGTGATATAACACATATAATCCGCACCCGCACCGATTGCCATGCTCGCACCCACCGCACCTGCGATATGGTCATATCCCAGCGCAATATCGGTTGGCAGAGGTCCTGCAACAAACAGCGGAAAAACTGATCTTGATTTGTAGAACCGGACGGATTCAGCAATATTGTTTGCCTGCACGTGCCCGCCCATACCTTCTATAATAGCCTGAACCCCCTGCTCATTTGCTTCCTTTGCAAGACGGACATTGGTATTAAGTTCCATCTCCTGTGCACCGTCACGCAGGTCATGGATACAACCGCTTCTCATGGTGTTTCCTAAAGACAGCACAACATCGTTTTTCCTGAGTATCCCGAGTACTTCATCAAAATTCTCAACAAAAGGATTCTCGCATCCATTCGACAACATATAGACACTCGTAAAAGAACCGCCCTTTGAGACCATGCCCATCACGCGTCCGGCACCCCTTAATTTTTCAAGCATGTTCTTTTCCACACAATGGAGAACAACTGAACTTACACCTTCGTTCACATGCTGCTTTAGATTTGAAAATATATCATCCACACTAACGTCCTTCATACCATTTTCAACAATGGATTGGTAAATAGGAACTGTAGTGATCGGGAGCGTAGTATTCTCAAATACCATCTTGCGTATCTCGGAAATATCGCCACCCATTGAAAGATCGGTTATGGTGTCTCCGCCGTATTTCTCTGCAATCCTCACTTTTTCCATCTCAGCAAGGGGATCGATGGATGCCGATGATGTGCCCAGATTGACATTTATCTTTGTTCTCACACCTTTTCCAATCGCAACAGTCCGGCATCCTTTACGCGTCATTATTACAAGACTGCCGTTTGCAACATTAGATAGAACTGTGTCCTCATTAAGACCTTCTGTCTTTACGACCTGTTCCATTTCAGACGTGAGAGTCCCGTTTTTTGCGTGATCGACTTGTGTAAATTTCATTGATTATTCACTCTTTCTGTTTTTTACATTAACATTGAACATTAGCGTTGCCTTTGCCTTTGAAAATTCTGCCGATCATCTGACAGAAAGTCCCGCCATTTCAAGCAGTTTTGGTGTATTTAAGTGTTGTCTAATCGGCATAAGATGAACACCACGACATGTTTTTTTGAGCATACTTATCGTTTCTGCACATATAATAAGCCCTTCAAGTACAGGATCATCTGCATTATCCATTCGTGCGATAAGTTCTTCCTCAACATTCACTCCGGGGATTTTTGTATTCATGAAACGAGCTGCATTTCCAGATCGCAATGGAATGATACCTGCGATTATTGGTACATCAAAATGACTCGCAAATTCGGCGAACTCTTCGAACTGCCCAATATCATATACAGCCTGAGTTTGTATGAATTGTGCACCCATCCTTATCTTTTTTTCAAGTTTCATCATCTGCATAGGCTGTGATGGATCAGTATTTGACACGGCACCTACAACCAATTCGGGTGCCCCTTCAAGTTCATTTCCTGAAAAGTCAAAACCGTTTTTCATTTTTTGAATCATTGAGATAAGTTGTATGGAATCAAGGTCATAAACTGGTTTTGCACCAGGGTGGTCGCCGTTTGTGGTGTGGTCACCTGACATCAAGCAAATATTCTTAATACCAAGTGCCGAGGCTCCCAGTATATCAGACTGGATTGCCAGACGATTTCGGTCCCTGCATGTCATCTGCATGACAACCTCATGCCCTTCGTCAAGTAATAACTTGCCAAGTGCCAGTGGACTCATGCGCATAACTGAACGCTGGTTGTCTGTGATATTGAGCGCATCAACTTTTCCTTTGAGTATCTGTGCATCTGAAATGGCGGCTGACGTATCCACACCTTTTGGAGGTGTGATCTCTGCGGTTACGATGAATTTATTTGAGTTGAGTTTTTCGCCAAAAGTTAATTGCATCACAGGTAATATGGCGGGTTTTGGTTTTAAACACATCGAAAGGACGATCTCGTTTTCAGTTATATTCTGCAAACACACATAATATCTAAACTTCAACTCAAATTGAAGTTTAAACAAGAGATAAATAAAATATCTGTCCTTTCTGATATAGGATATAATGAACGGAGGAATAAGATAATGAGATCGCTCAAATTTTTAATGACCTTAACTATGGTAATATCACTGGTTGCGTTTAGTGGATGTACAGGTAACAATGTTGATACTGTTGATACTGTTGATACTGTTGATACTGTTGATACTGTTGATACTGTTGATACTGTT
>JAHYJJ010000241.1:0-1294 GCA_019429165.1 Methanosarcinaceae archaeon
GGGACTTTTGAGAGTTTGTTGAGGGCTGGGGTTATGGTAAAAGAATGCAGCAAAGAAAGGTGATGATATCACAAAATTCATTATATTTGCGGGCGGTATTTCATTGTTCCAAAACTGTGCAATGTAGGATGTTAAAGTAAAAATCAATGAAATTAAATAACATTTTTACATCTATTGTCTTTATATTGTCCCAAGGCCGTATATCACTCTATGATTATTTCAACTATTTTGAAAAAGGACGAGAGGCAAATATTAGTGATTTCATCCACTTCATTGTTGAATAACACAAAAATATGATGCTTGTACAGTGAATCAAATCATGTGCTTAATGTTGAAAGAAAGGGGTGGATGGAAAATCATTATGTTCAGGTTGTGGTGGAAAGTTTGAGTGGAAAAAGACAGAATTTTAATATTATTGAAATGTATCAAAAACGATTTGATTGTTTGGCACCCAATATCATATATATCTGAGAGGTAGATAGAGGATGCAAGTGGATAAAATTCTAATCAAGGTCATATCAGGTCAATATGACACTAATATAAAATTTCAGGAATTAAGGAAACTACTGTTGAATTATGGTTTTTTGGAAAGGATACGAGGCGACCATTATATATTTACGAAAGAACATATTTTTGAAATAATAAACTTACAACCATTAAAAGATGGAAAAGCAAAACAGTATCAAGTTAAGCAAGTGCGGAATTTGTTTTTCAAATACAAATTGCATTTAGAGGAGGATTTAATGTGATGAACGATATCAAATATGAACTCGTTGTTTATTGGAGTGAAGACGATGCTGCATATCTTGCAGAAGTGCCGGAACTCCCTGGTTGTATGGCAGATGGCAGTACATACAAAGAAGCGGTTCAGAACGTCCTTGTTATAATTGAAGAATGGATTGAAACAGCGACAGAACTGGGTAGATCTATTCCAATACCAAAAGGAAGATTGCTTTATGCGTAATAATAGGTTCAAACAGATCGAAATCGAAAATGGAACACGGATCTGACGGATAAACACGGATTATAATGTTGCACTATTATTATCACAACCAAAAATCTGCGTAAATCTGGTGTAAATCTGCGTCTGGAAAAATAAATATTAACCGCAGATGCACGCAAATACACTCACCTGCTATCGCAGTTGAGTGCCTGCTACCTGATAAGTAGCAGGTAACGCAGATGCGCTCCGCGCTGTTTTTGATTAATCAAAGTGGCGTATGCATATTGATCACAACTATGTGCTCTCTGTGTCCTCTGTGGCTAAAAAAGATGATGATAATGGCTGAAAAAA
>JAHYJJ010000065.1:0-8037 GCA_019429165.1 Methanosarcinaceae archaeon
GTTTAAGTTTAAGTTTAAGTTTAAGTTTAAGTTTAAGTTTAAGTTTAAGTTTAAGTTTAAGTTTAAGTTTAAGTTTAAGTTTAAGTTTAAGTTTAAGTTTAAGTTTAAGTTTAAGTTTAAGTTTAAACTTGCAACGCGCGCGTGTCGCCACTTCATTAAATATAATTCTGAAGATGTTAAAAATATCTCATCAGAGCCCTCTGTTTCTTTTTTCCCAATATCGCCGGATCACATGAGATGCACAAATTATATCTAAACTAAAAGCGTTTATAACCCCCATGGAACAATTATATCTCGAAGATTGCTATCTTACAGAATTTGATGCTGTAGTTAAAAGTATAAAAGACGATAAATACGTGGTCTTGAACAAAACAGCATTCTATCCTAATTCCGGCGGACAACCCTCTGATACAGGTGTACTGATACACAATGACCAGGAATATCCTGTCGCTTTTGTCGGAAAGATCGATGGGATCGTCAGCCACGAAATCTCAGTGCCCGGGTTGAAGCCTGGTGACAAAATTAAGGGTATTATCGACTGGGATAAGCGCTACAATTTAATGAAATACCACACAGCATCCCACATTTTGAGTGCCATCATACACAATGAAACCGATGCACTGATATCAGGCAACCAGATAGGCAAGGATAAGACACGGATCGACTTTAGTCTTGAAGATTTCGACCGGGAACTGATAAAATCCTATGAGGCAAAGGTCAATGATGTAATTGACAGAAAACTACCTGTGAAAATAGAGATCATGCCACGTGATAAAGCGTTAAACATTCCAACTGTGGTTAAATTAAAAGATGCTTTTCCACCTGACATTTCAGAAATACGGGTAATAACCATACAGGATATTGACCAGCAGGCATGCGGCGGTACACATGTGGCAAATACCAGTGAGATCCCGCATATTGATATATTCAAGACAGAGAACAAGGGCAAGAACAACAGACGGATACACTTTAAATTTGTCTGAAATATTCTGATCAGGAATAAAATATCCCATGGTAGAAATTAGATTGGTTTATACAACGGTGAGCCTTGTGCGGACATTGCGATAGATACAAGGGATGTAAAGAATTATCTGCAAACTGCAAATACATCTAATATTTAGGATACTAGAAAACAATAAATGAGATTGGAATTCAAATGTTTTATAACAATTGAATTGTACCACAATTATCTACGAGAAAATCTTCGCTAACGCCCAGATTGACTCGAACTATACATTTATATAAAATATATACTACGAGAAAATAGCCGCTGAGGTCACAGAAAGTTGTATTTTGTCTCTGCGCCCTCCGCGTGATCTGCGGTTTCAAAACATTCATTGATCTTTAGTGCTTATAAATACAACCTACTCAATATCAAGGAGATTCAAATAAATTGTCATAATTGCTTTTTCACAACTTTTCTGATCTTACGTCCCCTGAAATTTATACCGCCCACCAATATAACTCCATTCTTTTTCCTAATAACATCCACATAAGAACTGTCAAAACTTGCTATTATGCTTTTTTTTGCAATCATAGTAATCTCAGCCCTCACTCTGCCAAGTGTTTTGACAATATTCTCCACTTCAATGGGTGATACACCATCATTAAGACTTATAATAAAAGTCTCTAAAACCATATTTTACAATACTCCTATTATGTACCCCATAATGTATCCTACTGTATCTACTATACCTTATTGTGCCTGTTCAATCCAGCGTTTTACATCATCTATATTAAGAGTGTAATCAATGGGCACTTTTACTTTGCCGGATTTTACCGCCTCTTTGCATATGCTGTACAGTTCATCGGGATTTGCATTCTTTAGCATTTCAGTTGAATTGATCCCGCCGGCTTTTACGAGGACCTCAGCCGATTGCCTGTCAATACCAAAACTACTAAGTGTTGAAGTATTATCAATGAGATTTGCCATTGAAATAAATCTCTCTGAAGCAGTCTTACCGACCAATTCACTTACATCTTTTGAATCAGCAGCAACCAGATCTGAAATCGTATAAATACCGCCTTTTCGAAGTCTTGAACCTCTTTCCGGCCCAATGCCTTCAATCATTTCAATATCCGAATTTGCAACAGTCAGATCCACTGAGACCCCCGTCTTTACCTCAGTGTTTGCGACAGGATTTTGACCAATGACAATGCCTTTATCTAAAGTGCTTGATCTTTCAATTATCCTGCCAACTTTAAAATCCTCACTTTCCAGTATCGACTTCGCTTTGTTGACATCCATTCCAACTACATCAGGCACTATGAGTTCAGGGATCAGGGGTTCCAGATCAATATATTCATCTTCGTCGTGTTCATCCTTGTCTTGAACATCTTTATCTTCTTCCATTTTTTCTGCCACAACAATATCAACAGAGGTACCGATCAATGTATGTGTTCCAGACTCAATACTTTGATGTATAACCATTCCGGGTGTGGATGCCGATTGTTTTGCAGTAATTCTTCCTACTTCAAGGTTACAACTAGCCAAAATTTCTTTTGCACTGTCAATATCAAAGTCCACAATCTTAGGCATTTCAACATACATGATCTTCGAGATCGTTATATCTATGAGATCTCCTGACATGGCAATTGAATTGGCTGAAGGCATCTGGCTGATCACTGTGCCCTGGGATGAACTACTTTCGACCTCACTGAAAATGCCCGGTTTAAAACCAGCATCTTTTATCGCACTCTCTGCATCTTCCCGCGTCATGCCTGTAAGGTCAGGGACTTCCATATATTCAGATACATCAAGTTCATTAGGTGATGATCTTATTGTAAATTCAATGGTGCTGAGATTTTCAGGAAGGATGATGTCATCCGGTTTTGGAAATTGGAATTGAAGCTCATTATCTTTAAGAGATAGATTGGTCTTTAATTTAACATTCATATTGCTGATAGTGTATTTTCCTCTGGCATCCGGTGTATTGAGGCTGGAAGCCATACTATCAAGAGATTGTCTGAATGTAGTCACTAAATTTGTAGAATGTATCTGCGGTCTCTGTAGCTGGAGGGTCTGGATATTCGCCTCAAGTTCTGCTTTTTCGCTTAACAATACAGCTATTTTATTTGACAGGACATTTTTCTCAAATTCAACAACAACTTTCTCAGATATGACTGTATTAACATTATTTTTAAGATTGGCTATTTGAATATCCTTGTTTTTAAGTTCTATATCCAGATTGTCAAGGTTCTTTCTCAAATTGATCAGACTATCCTCATCAATATTATTTTCGATCCTGAGATTCTCCAGATTACTTTTTAGATTAAAAATGAGAGTCATATCATTCTTCCAGTATTTTATTCATTTATCCTTTGGATCGAAGGTGGGATCGAGACAAATTTAGCTTTGATCACACTCGCCCCTTTCACATCATATTCATGAGTGTTATTGTATGATGCATTCAATGGCGCCGCATGCAATTTAGGCAAATAGCCACGAACCTTTCCCTTTGAATCCTTCTCCTCTTTGTATTTCATTGTAAGCGCCATTTTTAACTCAAGATCAACTTCAGGAATATGATGCCACGTTGCCTGGAGATCATATTGGCTCAGGATCTTATCATTTTCAATGGCAATTTGAGTGTCAATTGAATTTCTATCCATTGCCATCTGAGTCTCGGAAATGGATTTTCCTACTTCTGTTATAATTCTAGCTAAAGGATTTATTAATACTTCCGAAATAATATCAGAGCTATTATTAGTCACGAATGCGCCTCCAATTAAAAGTGAAAAATAGTAAGGTGAAGAGAACCTATCAGGTTTCTACTACTACTACTCTTACTGTTGGTATTGCTCTTGATGGCGCAGGTACAGGTTTTAATGTGGTACGCAATAAACTTGTACCCTCTTCCTTGAATGAATATTTGGAATTGTATTTTGCATCGAAAGTTGATGAATATGCTACAGTTGTAGTATTTTCATACTTCACTTTTCCTTTTCCAAATAAAAGACTTGCCAGCCAGCCAGAACTATACTCGCCACTTAATTTACTTGTGTTTGTTAACTCGAATTTACTGCCGTATTTAATCTCAGCTGAGCTTTCTCTCATCATGGTGATGGCCATCTTGACCTCAATTATAGATTCAGTAAATTCGTAGAACCTGGGCTCAAGACCATAAGTAAGAAGTGACATGGGTGAATCATTAGTTACTACACTGGTAGCCGTTACATCACCATCTTCGTTCACGGTTTCTTCGATGTACATCACTACACTTCCGGCAGCCAGTTCGGTTTGAGCTAGTGTCTGAGCTACTTGTACCGAATTCATGTCGAGTGCCATCTGACCCTCTGCAATAGCAAGAGCCATTTCTTTTATCATTTCTCCAAAAGGAACATTCAGTAATTCTTGTCCAACTTGAACCATTCTTCAACTCTCCTATTTTAATTTATATCGGATACTTTGTGTTGAATCTGCTATGGGATAGAAATGACTTTTATTACCAAATCGACCAATATCAGTATTATATTTGCAGGTTTAATTAAGTCGGAATCCAATCCACTAAAATCGTTTTTGACAGCAAACTGTCAAAGCATCTTAAATAATACTAAATTAGCATTATTAATACATAAAGATTGTGGTGACATCACTCAATTATTTCATAAGAAGATTTATGACAATCGATAGCTTATGACTGCTAATTTAAAATGATTGGAATTAAATTATATATTTATAAAATATATATAATTAAAAAAGTACATGCAATCGACCCGACAAAACCGTTACTTATATTTACTGTAATATTTATTTATTGTCAAAAGCAAAAATCATTTACCATAACCACCGATATCCTAAATATATTTTGACAATAACTACTACATTTAGCAGTCCTTAAATTACATTAACACAATTAACAGCATATAACTTAATTACAAAATATCTAACATCATTTACACACGGAGGATTATACAATGAAAGTATTAGTCAGTGACCCATTATCAGAAGAAGGAACATCAAGACTTGAAGAACATTTCACCGTTGACATCTCAACAGGTCTTTCTGAAGACGAACTTATAGTAAAGATCAAAGATGCTGATGCACTTCTTGTTCGAAGTGAAACTAAGGTGACTAAAAGGGTTATCGATGCTGCAGATAAGTTAAAAATAATCGGCAGGGCAGGAGTGGGTGTTGATAATATAGATATCGATGCAGCGACACAGAAAGGAATTATCGTAGTCAATGCACCGGAGGGTAACATGCTCTCGGCTGCTGAGCATACTATTGCGATGATGATGTCACTTACACGGAATATTCCGCAGGCAAATGCATCCATAAAGTCAAGGAAATGGGAGCGGAAAAATTTCATGGGTACTGAGGTCAATGGCAAAATGTTGGGCGTTATAGGACTTGGGCGCATTGGTGCAGAGGTTGCCAAACGTGCGCAGGGACTTGAAATGACCATTCTTGCACATGACCCGTTCATTTCAGAGGAACGCGCACAGGAGTTGGGTGTTGAACTCGCAACAGTCAATGAGATATCTAAGCGTGCCGATTTTATCACAGTACACACCCCTCTTATCAAAGAGACACGAAACATCATTGATGCAGAGCAGTTCGCTATGATGAAAGACGGTGTAAGAATCATAAACTGCGCACGAGGCGGCATTATTAATGAAGAGGCGCTGGCAGATGCAGTGAAAAGCGGCAAGGTTGCAGGCGCGGCACTTGATGTGTTTGTGAACGAACCTCCATTTGACAGCCCATTGATGGATCTTGATAATATTATCATGACCCCGCATCTGGGTGCATCAACTGAAGAGGCGCAGATCAATGTTGCTATATCGGTTGCGGATGACGTTATATCTGTATTGAATGGCGGCAGTGCCAAAAATGCGATCAACATTCCATCTGTCAAACCGGAGGTCATGGCTGTACTTGCACCATATATCAAACTCGCTGAGACTATGGGGAGTGTTGCCGGACAACTTATGGGTGGGAATTGTGAAAAGATTGAGATCGGATACTATGGCGAGATCTCAGAGAAGGATACAAGAGCTGTGACGGTCGCAGCACTTAAAGGGTTACTTAAGACTGCACTTGGATCTGGTGTGAATTATGTAAATGCTCCGGCACTTGCAAAATCACGCAAGATCGAGGTTGTTGAGAGCAAGTCTGAAAAATCAGAAGAACTTTTATCAACTATACAGATCAAACTTACTAAAGGGGCTGAAACAAAACTGGTTGCGGGTGCAGTTGTTGGTAATGTGCCAAAGATCATCCAGATCGATGATTATCGTGTCGATATCGTTCCATCCGGTTATATGATCGTTTCAAACCACGTTAATAAACCAAATGTGATCGGACCATGTTGTATCCTGCTTGGTGAGAATGACATCAACATTTCTGGAATGCAGGTAGGACGTGTTGAGATCGGTGGGACTACAATTATGGCACTTAATGTGGATTCGGAAGTTTCTGACCCAATACTTAAACAAATGAGGAATATTGAGGGGATACTGGATGCAAAACTGGTGACGCTCTAGACGATATTCAAAAATATAAAAAGCCTGAAATTAATATTTAAATGAAGTCGATCCACATAAGATTATTAATATCATGCAACCAAATAAGGTTTAAATGATGCGAAAACGAATTTACCATCGTTTCCCGCATAGGGAAATACAATTTGAGCAAAAATACCGTTATTATTCTGATCTGCCATTTCTTGTCAGGGTGATGGCTAATCTGGATGGTAAATTCGGAATGTTCGTTACTGAATCTGTTTCACAAAAAGGACATCGCATACAGGCAAAGCGTGAGATCGGCGTTGAGATCATGACCAATGAGGTGGATTTTGTACCTCTTAATTATGACAATGTTGATGCAATTGTCGATACTATTGAACCCGAGGGGATCATAGATTTCAAGATCATTCTGAAATATAGTTATCTTGACGGAAAGTATAATCGGGTTCCTTTTAAGGGCGATACGTATCTTGTGCGAGTTAGTCTTGAGAACAATGTAGCAGTGCTTCAGATCAAACATATTGACGGTCCTGAACGTACAGAGTGCGGCAGGGTTGCCGATACTATTATCGAGGAACTGCGACGTGATTCCTGATGGGGCAGGTGAATGAACTTATATTGGTGGTTGCAGCACCGTTCAAGAAAAATGCTGCGTTCTTACTTTCGATGAGGGATTTTGAGTTCGCACTCTCGTTCGACCTTAAATGGATGTCCCCTGATGAAGCATCAAAAGTTCGCGATCTTGCCATCAGGTCAAGACTCCTGACACTTGTTGACGGGATGCTAAAACCTGTTTTTGATCTTGATGCCACCGAGATACCCCATGGTTTCAAGCCAGAGGTCGACCTGTTCAAGGAAAAGACATTACTGGAAAATATCATGGAACACATTTCCACCACCACAGGAATGGGACTGCAGGATATTGCAATTAGAATAAATACAAAACAAGAACAACTTTCCGATCTTGTGGAAATCGAGGTCGCCGCATTACTTGTAGCACGCGAGATGGGATGCGACATCGATCCTTTCTATGAGCAGGTACACGATGCAGTTGTCAGATAGAGGATTTTGATTTAAGTCTTCGATTTGTAATTGTATATCTGCGGCAAGAAATCTGCGTAAATGAATTTGTTTGATCTAAAACCAATACAACCGCCGCAGGCGGCGCAATCCCGCACCCCTGACCCTATAAATATGGACTTTTCCGACATCCTATGTGAGATTAGATTCTCCGAATTAATGCGATTGTAAGTGATTATTATCTTTTGGCACATATTTACAATTATATAGTGCGAGTCAACGAGAGTTAATAAAAATGAAGTAGCATTACCTTATTGATGAAGGAACCCGCCGCCTGCGGCGGATTATATCGGCATCAAAAAGGTTTAAACAAACACTTCGATTTAAATCCTCGATAGATAGATTTATAATTAATACTAGGTATTAATGGTATCGTTAATCCCTATGCGAGAGTAGCCAAGCGGTCAACGGCGATGGACTCAAGATCCATTTTCGTAGGAATTCGTGGGTTCGAATCCCCCCTCTCGCACTTTTTTAGATTTTTTT
>JAHYJJ010000242.1:0-1291 GCA_019429165.1 Methanosarcinaceae archaeon
TATCAAAAACACAAATAAAAGATTATTTTTCTGAGATGACATAGTTATACATTAAGTGTATAGTATAAATAAATTGTCTTCACCGTGAACATCCAAAAAATTGCCATCACAAAAAGCGAATCGGTGTTTCTTCTTTATCATTTACGTATAACGTGTCAGTAAATTTCACAACACCCGAACTACCCATGGATATACTATGTACTCTCGCATCGCCGCCGCCAAAGAGATTCACTTCTTTTAATAGCTGACCAGGAGTAATTCCTGTTGCTGCGAATATGAGATCATTACCAGGTGCAAGTTTATTGGTATCCAGCACATCATTGATATTATCTTCAGTGATACCCATTGTAGCCAGCCGAGGCATCTTCTCTTCCTTCTCTTTTGCGATATTCTCTTCCGACTCACCATTTGCTACATTTGGAAGTACAAGTCTTGCAAGTATCTTTCCGCCAAGTATCTTTATTGCAGCTGCTGTAAGCACAGCCTCACCCGAACCGCCGGCACCCATGACAACATGTGTACCAGACCCTCGTATTGCAGTTGCAATCCCGGGCATCAAGTCCCCATCCGTAACTAATTTGACTCGTGCACCCGATGCACGGATCTCTTCTATTTTCTTTGTGTGTCGCTTCCGATCAAGGATAACAACTACCAATTCATCGATATTCCTGTTAAGTGCCTTTGCCACAATTTTAAGATTCTTAGCAACAGGGGCATCAAGATCGATGCGTTCATCAGGGTGTTCTTTCTCATAATGGACCACATTACTGCCAACAACGATCTTGTCCATGTATACATCAGGACCATGGAAAAGCCCGCCAGGTTCTGACATTGCCATGACTGCAATGGAACCCGGGACTCCATCAGCCGTAAGATTAGTACCTTCCAGAGGGTCTACTGCAATATCCACAACAATATCACCTTTTCCAGTCCCTAACTCTTCTCCAATATAGAGCATAGGCGCTTCATCACGCTCGCCTTCCCCGATCTTTATGACACCTTTCATATCAAGATTATTCAGCATCCTACGCATAGCATCAACAGCAACATGGTCTGCCAACATCTTATCCCCACGTCCCATCTGATATGCTGCAGCAATTGCAGCGGCTTCGGTTATATGCACTAATCTTGGAAGCAATGCCTGTTCAATGGGTCCGGCACCATTCATCATATTTTCAGCAGTTTTTGGGTGAGTCATAATAATCATCTCTTATATAATTTGTATAGCCAATTCAATGGGTTGCAAATGTATTAATCATTTCCATTTCCAAACCCCAAAATATCACTTCAA
>JAHYJJ010000265.1:0-8002 GCA_019429165.1 Methanosarcinaceae archaeon
ATCCAATAGATTATGTACTGCGGGAAAGGTATCAAACCATCAGGAATATGCATTTTCAGAACACCTTTTTTTACATATTATGTAGGTATTTATCGGTAGTATTACGATTTTTTAAAATCGTAGCAACTGGCTAAAAGAGGTATTCTTATTAATAAATTATGGTGGTGGATGAAGTAAAAACTACAAAACTATATTCCTGTCCAATATCACAAATTATTTTAAATAGCCGACCATTTAAGCGCTTATGAAAATAGGCGTGCTCGGACCAAAAGGCTCGTATTCTGAAAAAGCGGCAAAACAGTGGATAACTGAACAGAAATCCAAAGACCAGGTTTCACTGGAATATTACAATGACATACCTGACACGATCTCTGCAATTATTGACAGAACCGTTGACATCGGGATAGTCCCAATTGAAAATTCCATTGAAGGTTCAATAGGCATCACACTTGACATGCTGCTTGAAAATGAGGTAAATATCATCGGTGAGATAGTAGTACCAATAGAACATTGTCTCTTATCAAAAGGAAAACTTTCAGGCATAAGAGTGATCCTATCCCACCCCCAGGCACTTGCACAATGCCGCCAGTTCATAAAGTCACATTTTGAAAATGCTGAGATAAGGACAACCGGCAGTACATCCCATGCTGCAAAACTCGCAAACGAATTCGATGAGATGGCTGCGATCGCATCACGCGAATCCGCAGAGATGTACGGGCTTGACATACTCATACCGAACATTCAGGATCGGAAAGAGAACCACACACGATTCGTTGCCATAGAGTTACCTGACGGAGCAAGTGCAAAAACCGACACAAGGTCATCGAGAGATAACTTCAAGACATCGATCATAGTATATCTGAAAAAAGACAGACCTGGCGCCCTGTATGAACTCATCGGCGAGTTTGCAAAACGAGACATAAACCTGACCCGTATCGAGTCGCGTCCTTCAAAGCGCGAACTTGGGGACTACATATTCTATATTGATTTTGCGGGCCACATCGGCGATGCAATTATTAAAGATGCTCTCGATAATATAACTTCAAATGTTGGAATGTTAAAAATGCTCGGATCATACCCAACATGCAACTTCGAGTATAACAGCAATCCTGACAATAACAGTAACAACGAAAATTAGATAGATCAAAACGGTGCTTTATCATGGATATAGATAAATTTGTTAAAAAACAAAATTCTGCGCTCAAAAGGTATCGGCGCATCTATATCTTATTGGATTTTGCCGCAATCTCATTCATATTATATACACTATTTTTCATATTCAACATGGAAGGCGTCTTTTCCATGGTGAGCACTTTTGAACTTAATATCGGTTCAACCTATCAATTAATGGACTATTCAATTCCATTTGAAACACTTGGATTAGTATTTGCAGCAGTTATCCTTTCGCTTATTATTACCATCATTCTGCACATTCGCGACAAAAGATCGAATGTTCTCAATCTTGTTGAAAATAAGTATCCGGTCCTTTTTGAACGACTCAGGACTGCTTACGACAACCGCACAAATAGCAACATCATTATTGATAATCTTCTGACAAATGTTATGATGGATACAAAAACTGTCAGGTCATCTTCATTCCTGAATAAAAAAAGACTTGCTTTTGGAATAATCGCACTGTTAGCAACATCATCATTCTTTACGTATGTGACAATTTCAGACTATCGCACAGATATCACACCCGAAGATATATCTAAGATCATTGAAGAACTCCCACTCATAAAGGAAGAAGAAAAACAACTGGAAGGACTATTACCTGAAGGCGGAGATGATAGAGAAGGTGACGAAAGCGATACTGAGAATCTCTTTGGCGAGCCTGCGATAATTGTAATTGAAGGAGAAGAAATTGACCTCACACTCCCGCCTGGCGCAGGCATTGGATTTACAGGCCGTACAGAAGGCGAAATACGAACTGAGGAATTTGAACGCTCATCAGCATATGATATAAGTGTGATATCATCACAGGCGTATTATGAAAGCCTGCCTGAAGGATACCACAGTATAATAAAAGCATATTTTGAGGAAATGGCACAGTAAACAGTAATAATCGTAGTTAAATTATAGTTATAGTTACAATTTAAGAATTGAGGAGAACATCAGATGAATTCTACAGGCGGAACATCACAAATATATCGCAATACAAGTGAAGCGTTTACTGCACTTTTCAATGAGATCGGCAAGGTCATTGTAGGTCAGCATGAATCAGTTGAGCAGATAATTATTGCAATACTCGCAAACGGACATGCACTTGTTGAGAGTAACCCCGGGCTTGGAAAAACCCTTACCATATCGACTATTGCAAAGGCAATGGATCTTAAATTTAGCAGGATACAGTGCACACCTGACCTCATGCCTGCCGATATTACAGGCACGCACATCATTGAAGAGAGAGACGGAAGAAAAGAGTTCAAGTTCGAAGCCGGACCGATCTTTGCGAACATTGTACTTGCGGACGAGATCAATCGTGCATCCCCAAAGACACAATCCGCACTGCTTGAAGCCATGCAGGAGAAACAGGTTACAGCAGGCAATGAAACGTTCGTACTGGACAAGCCTTTCTTCATACTGGCAACACAGAACCCGATCGAAATGGAAGGCACATTCCCTTTGCCTGAAGCACAACTTGACAGGTTCCTGTTCAAGATCCTTGTGGATTACCCAACACTGGAAGATGAGACTGAAATTGTGAACCGCTACACTCAATCTACTATAATACAGGTAAACAAGGTCATTGACAAAAACACATTGTTGGACCTCCAGAGTTTTGTCCGTGACACACCGATCGCCGATGACATCAAAGCGCGTGCGATAAAGATCATTATGACCACACGTGCATGGGGCAAACACATAGAATTCGGCGCATCCCCGCGAGCGTCGATCGGATTGATACTTGCCGCCAAAGCACGCGCTCTTATTCATGGCAGGGATTATGTGAGCAATGAGGATATCGAGGTTATGGCATATCCAATACTGCGGCACAGGATAATCCTGACATTCGAATCCGAGAGGCAGGGTATCTCGAAAGATCAGGTCATCAAAGAGATGCTTTTGCAGATCAAGTAGTTACACCCATCAACTTCAATGAACGGCAAAAAACATACGATCGATATTGATTTTTTCAGGCAACTTGACCGCTTTACTTTCATGGTCAAAAAACGGGTATCCACTGCCTATGCAGGCAGCCGACGCTCCATCCATAGCGGACGCGGTATCGATACCATCGGATTTCGGGAATACAATCCCGGAGATGAACTAAAATCGATAGACTGGAACGTCTATGCCCGTTCTGAAAAATTGTATGTGCGCCAATTCGAGGAAGATAAATCACTTACAACCCATATTCTGCTGGATTCGAGCAAGAGTATGGACTATTCCTCCGGCAAAGTATCAAAATTTGAATACGCTTCAATGCTTGCTGCGGGTTTTGCATATCTTGTCACAAAGGATAATGACAAGTTCGCAATATCAACATTTGCTGAAACTGTGAACATCACAAAACCCCGCCGTGGCAGACAACACCTTTTGCGCACTCTTGAGATTTTGGAAGATACGGAACTTGAAGGAAAAACTGCAACTAACGAATCCATTATCAATTATGGGCGCATGATACGTTCACGCTCGCTTGTAGTCATTATTTCTGATTTCATGGACGACCTTGAATCCATCAACTCGGCAGTGCGAAGGCTTGCAGACCATGACCTGATACTTGTCCAGGTACTTGACCCCGCCGAGAGTGACCTGAAGGTGCACGGACATTCCAAACTTCTAGATATGGAGACTGGAAATGAACTAAAAACGTATATCAGTAAGAACTTCAAATCGGAATATCAAAAACACCTTGATAACCATATCAGCGGCATCCAGGAGATATGTTCACGCGTCGGTGCCGAGTTCTACACTTTTACGACAGATGTACCTGTCTTTGATGCTTTCTTCCAAACACTTAGCAGGAGGCGATTGTAATGCCATTTACAACAACTCTCGCACTGGCAGCACTTGCCAGTATCATACCTCTGATCATTTTATATCTCCTGCATCCAAAACCACTTGAGATACATCTCCCTTCCCTTATGTTCCTGATGAAAGTGCAGGAAGAGAAAAAACGATTCTACTCATCCATTACCAGACTCATAAAAGACCCACTGTTCCTGACGCAATTGCTTGTCCTGATATTCCTTTCAATTGCAGCAGCAGGCCCGTTCTTCACAACGGAAGAGCCGCTTAGTGGAGAACATACTGTATTCATCATTGATTCATCAGCAAGTATGCAGACAGACGAACGCTTTGTGAATGCGGTCTCGATAGCACAGGATTATGTCAGTAAGAAGAACAGCATCATTCTTGCAGAGAATGTGCCTGTTGTCGTGCTTGCGGATGCAGGTGCTTCGGGTACAACAGAAACACTTAAAAAACTACAACCAAAGGCTACGGTTGTCGATCTTTCGATGGCAATATCAAGCGGAATGCGCCTTCTGTCTGATGAAGGTGGCAGGATGATCGTCATTTCCGATTTTACGAACTGGGACGGGGACGACCCTGTAACTGCCAAGAGCCTTGCGGAGTCTTATGGTCTTAAGGTCACGTTTGTAAAGGTCGGGAAAAGTGCCGATAATGTTGGAATTATCAACGGATGGCTCGAAGCCGGCGAGAAGGGTTATACTTACAACTGCATAATCAAGAACTATAAAGACACGTCTGAACAGGTGAAGGTCGAAATTAGTACAAATGGGAATAGTGACGTATCTAAGACTATGACACTTGATATTGCACCACGTTCTACAAAACAGTTCATGCTAACCAATCTCGGTACCGGAATTACAAAAGTGAAACTTGCGAATGCTGACAGTCTGATGGTTGACAATACAGCGTACATTTCGATCCCCAAAACCACAGAACAACATATTTTGCTTATCTCTGACAATGGAAAACTGCCTTCAAAAACTGCACTTTCACTTATTCCGAATACAGAAACCACAACTGCCAATATTGTTACTTCCGATGTAAACGAATATGATGTGGTAATTATTGCAAACAAGGACACTGCTTTGTCTAAAGAAGAGATTGCAATACTTGATGGTTATATAAATAAGAACGGCGGAAAAGTTGTGTTCATCGCAAGCGATGCACTTGCGCCGGGTGTGGCTAAGGCTGACCTTGGCCTGTTCAAACTGCTGCCCGTAAAACCATTGAAAGTTACAGATGAGACCGACGGAGTGTCACTGAAAGTTGTACAGGCTACGCGGCTAACTGATGACATGAAGTTCGATGAGGTTGCGGTTTACAAGTATCTCAATGTTACACCAAGAAGTGATTCCACAACCCTTGTGGCTACAGAGAACAACATCCCAATTCTTACCTATCAGGCAATTGGCGATGGTACCGTTGTATATCTGGGACTTAACGATGCACTTGGTGAGGAAGCATGGGGTAATTTCCATAACCTGCCCGAATATCCGGTATTCTGGGCAAAGCTCATTGGCTGGCTTGGTGGGGCCGGGGACATTTCCGACTACAATATAAAAACAGGCGCAATAACCGCACTTTCAAAAGTTCAGGATTATTCCTCACCAGGAGGCACAATGTCAGGAAATCGCGTGCTGTATGATGAGATTGGCATATATGAGGTTGCAGGCAAACGTATTGCAGTTAATCTCTACAATGATAGGGAATCAGATACGACCATTGATGCATCGGATGTCATCGAGCGCTCACTTTCAAAGACCGAGCCCAGTGTTGTAAGGGCTACGACCTACACAGCCAAAAAGGATCTTGACATCTACCTGATAGCAGGTGTGTTTTTACTGATGCTGCTTGAGATACTCATTATACGAAAGCGGGGTGAACTATGACACCACTTCCACTCGAAAACCCACAAATGCTGTGGCTGATCCTTCCAATGCTTGCTGTCGGTCTTTACCTGATCAAAAAAGGTGCAAAGACTGGACTTGTTGAATCAAGGCTCATCATCGCATTGCTGCTTATCATTGCACTGGCGTCACCTTATACGCTTCTCACCAAAACGACAATGGACGAGACTCCGAACCTTGTTATAATCTCTGATGAAACTGCCAGTATGCAGTTATTTGAAGAAGGTACAGCTTCCCGGATATATGAAGCACTCACCGCACAAACGCCAACAACGATCGTTAAGGTAAGTGGTGACAAAACTTCGATCGGGGATGCAATTGTACAGTATTCAAGTGGCGATAACCAGATCGTGCTTGTGACTGACGGAAACAACAATTACGGCAAAAACCTTGAGGATGCGTTCAAGTTTGCGAAGGAAACAGGGACGACTGTTTATTCTGTTGAACCTGAACTTAAGGTCAATGATCTGAGTGTGGAAATAAAGGGCGACAAAACGGTTGTTCTTGGGAATAAGAATGAATTTGATATTGTTGTTTCACAGGCAGCAGAAAGAGAAATAGAGTACTCTCTTGAAGTTTTGGTTGATGGTAAACCTGTGGGAATTGGTACTCCTAATAAAATCCAAACCGCCCGTGAAGAAACAATATCTTTGTCAGATATCCAATTCATGTCACTTGGTGCGCATACAATCAAAGTAACTCTGACACCCCATGATGAAGACAGGGATCACATCAACAATGTATTTTATAAATCCATATATGCAGTTCCAAAGCCAAAGATACATTTGATTACTGACGATGAAAACTCACCTCTTCGAGATAATATAGATATATTATATGATTTATCAACCAGTTATACACTATCTGGAATTGATGATAAAAAAGCAATTGTATTGGATAATCAGCACATAATAACTTTATCCGCAAATGACATCAAAACACTAAAGGAATATGTGATAAACGGACACGGTCTTGTTGTAGTTGGTGGAGATAATTCATATAATAAGGGTGAATATCTTAATTCATCTTTTGAAGAACTGTTGCCCGTTTTGTCAAAACCAACGGAGTGGCATGGTGGGATGTATGTAATTTTAATTCTTGACATATCAGGAAGTACTCTACAAGGCGGAGAGGGCACAATAGTCATAGATAAAGTTCAAACTACAACTCCTACATATCCTTTAATATTATACAGTGCTAAAACTTTAGTCGATAGTAATTTACTCAGAGATGCAAATGTAGGAGTAATTATGATGGGAGGTACCATTGAAGACGCCCCCGAAAACTTATTTGACTTAAGGGCACAATCTGACAAAAACATATTAATTGATTTCTTATCAAAATCTCCAACCAAATCAAGTGATACTAAATTAAATAGAGCGATTATTGATGCAAAGGATATTCTCGATGAAGAAACTCGTGACAACAATGATGTAACAAAATATATAATTATTATTTCTGATGGGGCATATGGTAGTGATTTACAACAATATTCAACTGCTTTGAATACAGCAAAAGAAATGCATGACGATGATGTGTCATTTAGATTCATACATATCAAATCAAACTTTGCTGGCCAATATGATCTCGATGGAATTGCATATGCCGAAAAGTTTATGGCTGTTGTTGATGGCGAATACATATCTCCAGTCACAGGAGTAAGTGATATAAGTGACGATGAAGGAACTAAGACAACAGCAGATGATGTTGATTTAAAGCTTCCTGATTTCTTCCCACTAATTGAATACAATACTAAACATTTCATTACACGCAACATCGAAATTGCAGGCAACATCACATATTATAATGATGTGACACCAAAAGCAGGCGCCGACAGACTCATCATTACGACAACAGGAAAACCCGTTCTTACAACATGGAGATACGGACTTGGTCGTGTAGCATCATTTACCACCGATAACGGATACGGTGGTGGCAACCGATGGAGTTCAGTAATATATAATGAAACTTATGGGACTCCAAAACTCATATCTGCCACTCTCAACTGGGCTATCGGTAATCCACGTGTGGAAGAAGGAGCCGTGCTTGAGGGAATGGATACATGGTTTGGCACGCCTGTAACACTCACTCTCACGATGTATGATGAGGGAGTGCTG
>JAHYJJ010000066.1:0-7879 GCA_019429165.1 Methanosarcinaceae archaeon
ATTCTCTTAATCTCGATTCTAGACTTTCCAAAATTGATCAACAAACACAATTTGAGTCCCGTACCTTTAAGATAATTCAAACATTGTGCAACATGAATATCATTCAAATCCTTTACAGCCTTCAATTCAACAATCAAAGATTCTTCAACTAAGATGTCAGCAAAATACTCGCCAACCAATTTATCTTTGTAGCGAACTTCCAAAGGTGCCTGTTGTCGAACATTAAGTCCATTCATGCTTAATTCAACATTAAGTGCATTTTCATAAACCTTTTCCAAAAAGCCCGCACCAAGAACATTACTAACTTCAAATGCTGACCCAATTATCTTTTCTGACAACTTATTCAACGTATCTTCATCATCGATCATGAACACATTCCCTTAAAAACCATATATGGTTATCCACGGATCCTATTCCTAATGAATATAATTCCGCCAACGATCACGATCAAGAATATCACAATTGGAAGTGCATATCCAACAAACACGATCAGTGCAGCCACACTGGAAATAAAACCTGCTACAGATTCCGACAAAGCATCCCGAACACCCCATGACTGGGTGATCGGTCTTGGTTCACTCACACGCACAGTGATCGTTGAAAGATCAACCTTATCATTCAAATACTTCAACCTGCCAGTCAGACTCTCGATCTCTCCACGAATGCGCCCAAGTTCCCTTTCAACATCCAGGACCTCTTCAACAGTTGTAGCCATTTCCAATATCTCAACAAGACGTTCTTCCTGCTTCTCAAGATTTCCAAGACGGGCACTAAGATCAATATACTCCTCTGTAACATCCCTGCCGCTTATGGTCTTTGATGTAACTTCACCAAGCGTTTCTATCTCACCTATAACCGAAGTGAAACCATCCTTTGGCACCCTTACTGTAGCATAGCCTTCCTTTTGGTCACCCCCATAGTAACTATCATACACAGATGAACTTGAAACAAAACCTCCAGCCGCCTGTGTAATTTTTATGATCTCATCTATCGCAGCTGCAGAATCATCAACCTTGATAGCCAGATCCGCAGTTGATATCATCTTTCTTTCCACCGACTCTTCAACTGCTTCATCGTATGAATTATACGAAAAAGCAGATTCTGCGGGATATGCACCTTTGCTTTTTGCTAAAGAATATTCAACTGCAACACCATCATACTCAACATCCCGTGTCTGTACGCCGGTTTCCTGACTCACACAGCCGGATGCCAGTATTCCAAAAACCAAAAATATCAAAACAAATACACTATATGTTCGCCTCATATCAGAACGCTCCATTAAATAGTATTTAATTAATTACATAAATTACCGTAATTAATGCTACTCAACAAACATATAAAAGACATTTCTAAGCTTCGAACCTATTCGAACTTAACCTTCTCGTTACCGTAATCTTTCACACGGATCCAGATATTATCCCAAAATTCATGCGCATGCCCTGCAAGTTCCAAAATCTCATCCCTGTCAAAAGGTAAAGTTTCGCGCATACTCTCACGCATCGCTTTTACAGGAAGACCTTGCTGAATAACATAAGGAATATTCTTATCGGTGACATGTTCGGCAATCCATCTGGCAATCATGGAAATTCCATCAGCACTACCAATAAGCCCACGTATCACAGTAGTCCTGATCTCAAGTTCAACATCACTCGCAGCAACAATATCAACCGTTCTCGTCACCCGATCTACAATCTCTTCAGGAGTACCAACAACCCCCTCATATTCACCATAACCCACGATCCTGCCATACATCTCCACATCATCCGGCGGTGCTTTCACATCAATAAAGAACTTATCAACCAATCCTTCCGCGATCAGTTCAGCCGCACAATCGGGATAAAAACCATTGGTATGGATGCCAACAAGCAACCCATTCTTTTTAGCGAACGCAGCAAGATGTTTCAGTGCACCTATCTGCATAAGTGGTTCACCTCCCGAGAACAGGACACTGCTCACAAAAGGCTTTGACTTAATTATATCCTTCTCGATCTGTGCCGTATCAATAATATCAGGATCAAATAGATACTTATAATTAAAACAATACGGACACCTGAAGGGACAAGCCCTGAAAAAAAGGGAGATTGACACCCTACCGTGCCAATCAACAGTTGAGATCGGAATGGTTAGCCCATAATTTACTTTCATCCAATCCTCTGCAATACAATAATTTACCTCAGGTCATGTCAGCCGCACTATATCGCATGCGGTCTTTAAGTTCCTGCTTCTTTCCGGCATTCCATCCATTCACAGCCTGGATATATCCTGTGACCCTTGAAAGGTGCTCGATATTATCGGAACCGCAATTTGAACATTCCTCTTTAAGTCCTGACTCGACATGGAAATCATTCATACACAAAGTCATATCCTTCGTGAACGCAAAGTATCCTACCTGTGTATTCTTTGCAAGGTTCATAGCAAATTCCTTCAGACCTCTTGAATCAGGATGTCCTTCCCCCATCCATATATGGAGGATATTTCCGCCATCCACGATCGGGAAGAAGGTCTGCTCAATATTGATCCTGTCAATGATAGAGATATTTGCACCTGGTGGTGCATGAGTTCCATTGGTATAATAGACCGGAAGGTCACGAGTTTCCTTTACCTGTCTTCTTGCACCCTCAATATCACCCTTGACAACATTTCCAGCAAACTCAGCAAATTCATCATGCAGAAGATCGGATACTGCAAACCTCTGGCATGTGGTTTCAGCAGGTGTTCTTGCAAGAGCAATCTCAATACTATACTTCTGCCCCAATTCCCGCGCATACATTTCCATTTCGGTCATTGCACGAACCGCGAGTTTGAATGAATCCTTGGATTCATGCATCTGCGCACCTGTATGGTGCTGTACAAGTTCGTTGAGACCAATAATACCAATAGTGTAAACAAGTGCTTCCAGATCCACAGCAACTGAACCACGCTTACCTGTGATCGGATCCTTTGGCTGCTGGGTCGCAAACGGCATCCTGCCGCTTTTCATGATATTTTCCATCCAGTAACGCTTGGTTTTGAACACGTCAATGGTCTGATCCATCATGTGTTTAAGTTCTGCGAACAGTTTCTGGTCATCTCCTTTTGCACGATATGCAGCCCTTGGGCAATTAAGTGAAACAACCTGCCATGCACCCATCGAGAAGTGCATTCCATCCTTGAAATATAACTTATCATCGAAATGTGAATCATCCTCGGCAGTTGCAGAGAACTGGTACGCACAGCACTGGTAACATGAGATTCCTTCGCCTGCGCTCCTGTATGCCGGCAACTGGTTATCGAAATAGGGTGTGCCGTATTTTGCAGCAAGATCAAATGACAAAGTGTAAAGTTCATCATATGTAGGGAGTTCAGGATTTGCACGGTTGAAATTCTCATCTTCCTGCATAAAGTCAGGCTCAATAGAGATCTCAGGTTTAGGGAAATTAAATGGTTTACCCCAGTAATCACCCTTCATCATGACATTCATGATGGCTTTGAATCCGAGTCTCACCTCACGTTCAAAATCATCATAGGTTCGGAGTTCAGCTTGCTCTCCATTCCATACACGCCCCTTGTAAACAACAGGCTTGTCTTTCCAGAGTTTTGGAACACCTGGCGACAATTGTACTGATGAGAAAACAAGCTGACCACCTCTCGCAACCATCATTTGAGTCATCTCGTAAACGAACATCTGCATGAGCTGCTCGATCTCGGGATACTCCATCCCCTCAAAGTATGGAGCCATAAAAGTAAGGAAATTATAGAACCCCTGCCCACCCGCAAAGTTTGTCTGAGCGCTTCCAAGAGCTTTTACTGCATGCAGGATAGCAACCTCTGCCTTCATTGCAGGGCCGGCTACACTTGCTTTTGTACCTGAACCATCAGGCATGAGTCCGTAGTAGAAGAAATACCTAAGATCCCAGTCCTGACAGAACGCACGGGTTCCGAGATATTCAAGGTCGTGAATATGAATATCACCATTGAGGTGAAGGTCGGCAAGTTTTGGAGGTAACAGGAGCAAATACTGTTCTTTGGAGATCTTATCCGCTTTCTTCTTGTGGGACGTTTCTGCATTCTCTTGGAGGTTGGCATTATCCTTTGCCTCAAATCCTGTACCTATATCTATTCTATATGCATCATACACAGGAGTACCAACACGTGTCGAGATATTACGCCATTCGACATGTCCGCGCTCAAGGAGTACAATATTAACGATCTCACGAACCAGTGGACCTGACAGGAACTTTAAGTCCATGCCGCGAATTCGTTTTTCTGTTTCTTTTGCAATTTCTCTGGCATATTCTCGTGTAATTGCCGGCTTGTTGTAGAACTGCTCACTGAGTACTGTTTCTTTTACAAGTTGCTCCACAACTACATTCTTATCCCAGTCGACCATGTGTCCATCTGTTGTGCGCACCTTGGGCATGGTCGATATCGATTGCCCGTCAAGTGTTTTTTGCACGGCATGGTGCTCTGTGAATGGATTATTGTCCTCTTTGCTCATATTACCTGGCTCCTTTTTTTTATAATTGTAAAATACTATAAGATATCACTCAGTGCGTCAAGATTCACTTCAGCTCCATTGAAAAGAGCCTCATTCTCCAAAAAGTTATCCCCGATCTGTAAAACAGGCGCTGTTACCGTAAATACACCATTTACCCGCAATTCTGTCAATGACTCTGCAGTGGACATATCCACCACATCAAAAGACACATTATTTGATTTCAATACCTTTTTCAGTAACTCGCATTTAGGGCAAGTTTGGGTTGTGTATACTATTATTCCAGACATAATTCGCACCTTTTAAGTTAGATATTTTTTTTAAAATGATAAATCACAAAAGGAGGGGCGAGTGAACACGGTCTGATAAAAACGTATCCAGTCGCCATTAATTATAATATGAATATAATCCTCTGATTGTAAATTATACAACGTAATTAGAGTTAATAAGGCTTTTTAATTCCACGTTTGTATAACATATTTTTTTATGTATGATCATATATGGTAACAAATGTATATGAAATTCACACAATTATTACCATATGTGGTAACATATACAAATTGCCAAAAGATGTATATCTTAATCTCTGTTATAACAGATAACTCCAAAACAAGAGGTGTACAAGATAAACGCACAATTACCATCCGGATGCCAGCCACTTGATGAACTCCTTGGGGGCGGATTCGAAACAGGAGTTGTAACCCAGATATTTGGAGAAGCAGGCAGTGGAAAAACTAACATCTGTATCCAACTTGCCGTTGAATGTGTTAAACGCGGCAAGAAAGTAATTTTTATAGATACTGAAAGCATCTCACCTGACAGGTTCAGACAGATAGCAGGCGAGAATGCAAAAGAGATAGCACAGCAAATTATTATTTTTGAACCTCATAATTTTGAAGAACAATATGCTGCTGTAAAAGAGATCGAAAAAATTGCCGGCGAGAACATCGGTTTAGTTATAGTAGACTCTGCGACCGCATACTACAGGTTTGAACTGGGCGACGAGGATTCAAGCATCAGGACCCGTCGTGAACTTTCCAACCAAATAGGGTTGCTGCATAGTCTTGCACGCAAACATAACATGATCGTGGTAATTACCAACCAGGTTTATACTGACATCGGTTCAGGTGCATTCAAACCTATTGGGGGGAGCGGTCTCGAACACATCTCAAAGACCATAGTCCAACTCGAACGCACGGAAAATCGTGAAGGCAAAAGATGCGCAAAACTGTGGAAACACCGCTCGCGTCCTGAAGGCGAGACATGTAAATTCACTATCACCGCCAATGGTGTGAGATGAAAAATTAGAACTACCAAAATTCTCCAACTATATGTCTTCGTAAACTTTACTGCGATGGTCTACTGTCAAAACAAGAACTTGAAGTTTATTCTTTTTGATTGTGTATAGTACTCGATATTTTCCAATTCTCAGGTTCCAGAGATCAATAGCAATCAGATGTTTTCCTAGCTCAGGATATTTTTCGAGCTGAAATACTTTTTTTATAGTATATGTTTTATAAACATGTATTCCGAGTCAATCTGAGCGTCAGCGAAGATTTTCTCGTAGTATATAATCTATAAGATTATGTAGTCCAAGTTAATGCGAACGAAGTGAGCATTTTCTTGTAGTATATAATTTATAGAATTATATAGTCCGAGTCAATTCGACCGAAGGGAGAATTTTCTCGGTATTCTATCTCTCACCGATTTATCGAGTTTTTTTAGATCCGTTTTAAATTTTCGATCAAATAGCAAAACATACATCAACCAAACACCAAGTCATCTTTTGTGAGGTACTCGCCAGAATCTATTCTGCTAAGAGCCTGTTTGACTGCTGTTATAGTTCCCTTTTCAGAAAGAACGTTAATTGTTTCTGTCAAACGATCAATGTATTCGAGCATGTCATCATATTAGTCTTTATAAAGCCAGATTTTGTTCGATGAATTATGAGTTTCCATACAACGTAATCTTATCTTAAACTATTAAATACTTAGGGCTAACATTTAAAACTCTGCGCCCTCAGCGTGCTCTACGTTTTGAACATATTATTGATCTTTAGTGTTTTTGGATACGACACACTCAATGTTGAGGAGATCCAAAAATAGTATTTGATTCGATATTTTTGACGCCGAAACAAACCGGCGCATGTAGCACGTTCCCGTACCATAAAGATGAAATACAATATGGTTTTCAAGCGTTGGCGTATTTATTGTTCTGAGAATTGTATATTGTATATTTTGGTCATGGGTTTGGTATTATCGTATTACGCCGCCTTTGGCGGTTGTTATACTGGTTTTAGTTTCAGTCAAAAAAACCCCAAAAAATCCATCACATTCTCGCGATCGTAATATAACCCGTGTGCCCCACACGTGTTGTTGCCGGGCGTGTGCCACGATCGGAAAATGTTATCTCGCGCTCAATATTTTCAAGGGTTAGCACATCCACAAAACCAACTTCTGCCATTCTGTCGCGGATCTCTTTTGTCTGTTCAATAAATGGGGAATAAGTGACAACGAATCCACCAGGGAGTAGCACTTTCCTGACATTGGAAATAACATCCTTCGAATCAATTGTATCAAGGGTCACAACATCGAATTTCTCATCAAGGTTCGCGATCTCATCCACGATATTGCCGCAGCGCACTTCTACATTATCAAGACCTGCGCGCTCCATATTTTTGCGCGCAACATCCACGAACTCATCCCGAACCTCATAACTCAAAACATGTTTTGCGATCGAACCAAGATACATCGCAAGAATACCCGAACCCGTACCGGCGTCCAGAACCGAATCCTCTTTGTTCAAACCCGTGTATGCAATTAAAGAACCAATATCCTTTGGGATCATTGGCGCACCCGTGCGCTTGGCATATTTGAAATGATCCGGCATGCGTGGTTTCTGAATAATAAACTCCTGTCCCATGTGAGATATTATAGTATCTCCTATCTCTTTTTGTAACAGCTCTTCCAGATCAATAATGCCAAAATCAGTATGGAACTTTTCAACTGATACAGCAGTAATAAACTCGCGTAATTTCCCTTTTTGTTCTGCCCTTAACAGAATTGATTTTCCCAATTTCATTTTTCACACCTGATGTTTTGCTGTCCTACTATATCTGCTAGCCTGCATTGTTACGATGTCTCTGGGTATCGAATGTTTGTTCATGACCAGATATTTCATGATCTGTGAAAACTCACGTCCATATGAATCCTTGAGCGAACTCGCATATTCCGCACCATCACTTGTAAGGACATATTCATACCGTTGTTTGAAACGTTCATTACTCTCATAATACCGCAGATCTTCATCAACAATACCCATTGCAACCAATATCTGCAGGTCCTCAAACAACCTTTCGCTATAAGGAAATCCATATCTTTTGTGGAAACTGTAATCGAACAGGTT
>JAHYJJ010000067.1:0-7807 GCA_019429165.1 Methanosarcinaceae archaeon
ATGTTATAATGTTATGTTATAATGTAGTATTATTGGCATTAGCACATTATGCAATATTGTACTATTTTTATGCGGGCCTATAGCTTAGTCAGGTTAGAGCGCTCGGCTCATAACCGAGCGATCACCGGTTCAAATCCGGTTAGGCCCATCTTATTTTTGTGTTTTTAAACTTGCAGTGATCTATTACACAGTAATATATTGCATATTATATGTAAGAAAAAAGTAATGAATACTGTATAGAATATTATTTATGTGGGAACTGAGCATGACCATAATAAATCTAAACATTCAAATTTAACAATATTTACGTTGCTTAATCATACATAAATTGGAGATAATAAATGAATAATAAATTAGTAGCTATATTTTTAGCGGTAATCATGTTGATGTCAATTCTGCCGCTTTTCTTTAACACTGCACCGCAGCAATCAAGTGACGATACCTATATCAATTATAATAATGCACCGGGTTTTGATTCTATTCCAGGCGCTCATGTGAACCATAAATTCGATTCGATCGCTGATGGGTTGGACATGACGCCAAAAGGCGTGACTTCAGCACAGTACATTGATATTTCAAAGACATCAGGTACTCCTCTTGAATCATTTATTGCCAATGCGATCCAGCCGAAAGAAGTGTACAATGCAAATCTTACAAAAACATTTTTCGTAGATTATAACGATGGTGTTTCATGGATGGAATTGCATACTATATCACCTGAAATTGTTGCATTTTCGTATTGGTTGAGTCCTACGTCATATAATGGATATCAACTGTTGATCCGTGAGAATGGAATCTACAATGCTATTGGTACTCCTCTAATATTTGGTCCAAAGGATAAAGTAGAAGGTGCTATTGATGTAATTTCAGGTTCTGCTGAAAGATCTAATGAATTTGATCACATATTGAGTTATGCTGATATGGATTCGGAGTTCCAGCGCGTGACATCAGATACTGCTTTTTCCAGTCAATACTATCTCGATCTGAAGGGGCTCGACAGTGGAGTTTATTCAAGGACTGCTATCTATCTTAATATTGTGAACAGTACGTTCGAAAAGATAACTCAATTTGAAGCGAACAGCACAGAGCGTGGTGTAGCATACAATATCACTACTGAAGGAAATATCACAAAAGTGGTTGTTACTGGCAATTTATATACAATTATTAATGAACCGATAGGGTGAGATCTCAATCTCACTCACTTTTTTAGTTATGTCTATTTACATGCCTGCCGACCTATTTATCTACTTTTATGGATTAACAAACGGACTGCCAAGCAGAAGCTTTATACGTAAGTATGTTGTTGTTGGGGCTCGATTATGGTAGTTGTATAAAGTAATTTACTTGATGCATAGAACCAGATCAAATATATTGATGTTTGAAGCTATTACGATTCAGATTATTGATCAAGTAATTAGCCAGATGTGCTTTTTAAGCACATGTAGGTCATCACAATAGTGGCGGTCTATTTTAGGCGTATGGGAGTTATACCACATTGGTTTACATATCATGCGTCGTATGCCAAAAAAACGAACATTAACAATGAATAATGAAAAACCTGTGACAGAGGGTCAAGGTTTCGAAGGAGAAAATAATATGGCAGCAAAATTTGAAGTTCCAGATGAATTAGCAAACAAAGCACTTGAAGCAGTAGAGTTAGCAAGAGATACAGGAAAGATCAAGAAAGGCACAAATGAAGCAACAAAGGCTATTGAGCGAGGTATTGCTAAACTCATAGTCATTGCAGAGGACGTCGAGCCTTCTGAAGTTGTTATGCACCTTCCTGCTCTTTGTGAAGAGAAGAACGCACCATACATATTTGTAAAGCAGCAGAAAGAACTTGGCGCTGCATGCGGTATCGGTGTTGCATGTGCAGCGATTGCAATAATTGATACTGGCAAGGGAAGCGAGCTTGTCGATGATGTTGCACAAAAAGTCAGCGCACTTAAATAATTAAGATAACCAGGAGGATATCTTATGGCAGATGATGATGGTTTTGCGGCAGAGGTCATTGAAGTGATCGGAAATACTGGTATGCATGGTGAAGCAAGCCAGATCCAGTGCCGCGTATTGGAAGGCCGCGACAAAGGACGTATAATTACACGTAATTGCGTTGGTCCTGTTCGACTTGGTGATATTTTCATTTTAATGGAAACATCAAGAGAAGCTAAGAAACTGACAACAAGGTGATCGCAATGGAACAGAGAAAATGCTCTTTTTGTGGGAAAATGCTTGAAGCAGGAACTGGTATGTTATATGCGAAGAAAGATGGTTCACAATATTACTTCTGCTCTTCAAAATGCAAGAACAATTTCAAGCTTGGCAGACTTCCAAGACGTACTGTTTGGACTGAAGACGGTCGAATAGCCCTTAAGAAAGCATAATATAATTAAGGTGTTTTTGATGCAAAGAACTTATATTATGGTCAAACCGGACGGAGTCCAGCGTGGACTTGTCGGTGAGGTCATATCCAGGATCGAGAAGCGGGGATTGAAGATCTCCGCTCTGAAAATGAATGTGATGAGTGTAGATGCTGCAAAAGAGCACTACAAGGAACATGTCGAAAGACCGTTCTTTGGTTCACTGATCGAATATGTCGTGTCCGGACCATCCGTTTCAATGGTTGTTGAAGGTAAGGATGCAGTACAAATTATGCGAACCATAAACGGTGCTACAAATCCGGTCGAGGCACTTCCTGGGACGATACGTGGCGATTTCGCTATCGAGACTGGCAGGAATGTGGTTCACGCATCTGATTCAGTGGAATCTGCAGAAAGAGAGATTAAAATACATTTCAATGAATCTGAAGTTTGTGGATATTCAAGGATCGATGAAAAGTGGCTTTATGAATAGATAATTACAAATGTGATATGAAAATCACATATATTTTATCTTGCCGTGTTCATTCAAAGACCATTATTTTTTGATCGAACATAGCAGATATTCAAAAATCAATATTTTATTCGATTTTAATATTTTTAAATACTTTAGTCGCTACTTATATAATGTATTTTGGACACTATTATATGATGGGTATTAACTAAGGGGGTTTGTATCAATGGCTGAAAGTAACAATTTACGTACACCAATTGTCTGTGTCATGGGTCATGTTGACCATGGGAAGACTACGCTACTTGATAATATACGTGGTAGTGCTGTTGCTGACGGTGAAGCCGGTGCAATTACCCAGCACATTGGCGCAACAGAGGTTCCAATAGACGTTATTGCCAACAAATGTGGCGATCCCGGACTGGTGAATAGATTTATTGTCCCCGGACTTTTGTTCATTGATACGCCGGGACATCATGCTTTCACTTCACTTCGAAGTCGTGGGGGTGCACTTGCTGATCTTGCTGTCGTAATTGTTGATATTAACGAAGGATTCAAACCACAAACGATCGAGAGTCTTGAGATATTAAAAAGATTCAAAACCCCTTTTGTTGTGGTTGCAAATAAGATCGACAGGATACACGGCTGGAATCCACAAAAGAATATGCCGTTTTTGGCTACATATAACAAACAAAGTGAACATGTGAGAAATTCGCTTGATAATAAGTTATACAAGATCGTTGGTGAACTCTACAAAGTAGGTTTCAATTCAGATCGGTATGACCGAGTGACAGATTTCCAGAAAACGATTGGTGTGATCCCGGTCAGTGCCATGACGGGTGAGGGTACGCCTGATATCCTGATGGTACTTTTGGGACTTGCACAGAAGTTCCTGGAATCGATCCTGCATTATGATGCAAAAAGTCCGGGTGTCGGCACGGTTTTGGAAGTTAAGGAAGAACGCGGGCTTGGGATGACTATGGATGTTATTCTTTATGATGGTACAATGAAAAAAGGCGACCAGATCGTAGTTGGAAGTCTCGGCGAACCTATCCAGACAAAGATCCGTGCTTTGCTGAAACCGCAGCCTCTTTCTGAGATACATGCCGAAGAGAAGTTCAAGCAAGTGAGTAAGGTTACTGCTGCTATCGGTGTAAAGATATCTGCTCCAAATCTCGATAATGCGCTTGCAGGTGCGCCTTTGAGGGTTGTGACTTCTGATACGGTTGAGGATATTGTGCGGGAAATACGTGAAGAGATCGAAGCGGTCCAAATTCATACCGATGCAAATGGCATCATGATAAAAGCAGATACATTAGGATCACTTGAAGCACTTGTCAACGAACTACAAAAAGAAGAGATCACAATTCGAAAAGCAGATATTGGAGATATATCACACCGTGATATTATTGAAGTATCGGCAATTGAAGATCCGTTAAATTCAGTTATAATTGGATTTAATGTGGGTATTCTTCCTGATGCAAAAGAAAAGATACAAACTTCCGGCATCAAACTTTTCATGAGCGATATAATTTATAGGCTGATCGATGATTACAAGGACTGGGCGAAAGAGCAGAAGGAACTGTCTGAAAAGAGTATTTCCGAAATGATCATTAAGGCAGGCCAGTTCAGGATAATGCCTGATTGTACGTTCCGGCAGAGTAAACCTGCTGTGGTTGGCGTGAAGATCACAAGCGGAATTGTCAAGACAAATGTTGACGTCACAACAGAAGATGGAATAGTAGTAGGCAAGATAAAGGGATTGCAGGCGAGCGGTGAGAACATCGGTATGGCTCGTATTGGTATGGAAGTTGCTATGTCGATCGAGGGCCCTACTGTAGGCAGGCAGATAAAAGAAGGTGACTTGTTGCATGTTAATGTGCCTGAGAGGCATGCAAAGATCCTTGAACATGAATTGTATGATTCACTGAAGGCAGATGAGATCGAAGCATTGGAAGCATTCCTGGCAATTAAGCGCAGAGATAATCCATTCTGGGCGAAATGATTATAACGTATATTCTTGTTAAGGACATACTTACAACGATACAGTACACTAATATACTACAATTGCAATTACAATTGCACTATAATTGAACATTGGTTTATTTATCATTACGATCATTAATTACGACACATAACACACAACAAAGACACATTTAACGATAATTGGAGGAAAAAGTAAATGGCAAATTTTAAGATTGTAGTTTCAGATCCAAAGACCAAAACATACCAAATTGATGTAACTGGTCCTGAGGCAAATCAGTACATAGGTAAGTCTATTGGTCAGACCGTAGATGGCGCAACAGTAGGTTTGAAAGGATACTCTTTGAAGATAACAGGCGGAAGCGATAAGATCGGTACTGTTATGAGGGGAGACCTTCCTGATTCAAAAAGGACGAAAGTCCTTGTTACGGCAGGCATTGGTGCAAAACCAAAAGCAGCCGGGTCCCGTCGTAGAATGAGCATGCGCGGAAGGGTAATATCCCCGGACACATCTCAGATAAACACTAAAATTGTTGAGTATGGTGAAAAGACCATAGGTGTACTTCTTGGTGGCGAGGCAGAAGAGGAAGTTGTTGAGGAAGTTGCAGCAGAAGCCGAAGTTGTTGAGGAAGTTGCAGCAGAAGAGGAAGTTGTTGAGGAAGTTGCAGCAGAAGCCGAAGTTGTTGAGGAAACAGCACCCGAAGAGGAAGTTGTCGCAGAAGTGTGATGGTACCTTCTTTATATATTGTTTTTTAGTATTCACATATTGTATATTACTGCAATATGTGATATATTTACAATTTTAAACTGATATATTTGAATAGTGAGGACTCCCATGCGTGAATTTTTGATAATAGGTCATAAAGCGGTTACATCAGGCAATTTTTCATTGAATGATATGCCAGGTGCGGCAGGACGCATGGACATCCTGTGTAGATGCACAAGTGCTGCGCTTTTTTTGTCACATGACATGAGGCGGGATGTGCATGTACATCTTTTATTGCTTGGCGAACCTTACCCGCAAAAGATCGTGCGTTTTGATGGTGAGAGTTTACGATACTTAAATCCTGACGAGCGGAGTGGTGGTGCTCTTATCAAAAAGGCACTTGAGAAGGAAGTCGGAGATATGGAAGTAAAGTCAACACCTGGTGTATGGGTGCGACATGGTGGGCTTGGTACACTGCTTGATGAGTTTGTAGGGAAAGGGCGGAAGATCGTGTATCTTCGTGAAGATGGAGAAGATATCAGGGATATTGTCGGTTCTTTGGGTGATGCCGTGTTCATTATGGGTGATCATAATGGAGTTACTGAGAAAGAAGAGGAACTGATTATGAGTGCCGGTGCAACGGTAGTCAATGTAGGCCCGCTTTCACTTCATTCAGAGCATTGTGTTACGCTTATCAATAATGAATTGGATCGAACGATTGTTGTTGAATAGACTTGGTTTTTTACTAATTTAGTTAAATGTTAATGTTAATTTAGATATCAAATCTTAAACTTAAACTTACAAATAATAAAAAGTGATCATATGAACATACTTGAAACTGCAAAAAAAATAATCCACGAAGGACCCATATGCGATCACTGTATGGGTCGTCAATTCGCAAAGTTGTCCACAGGTCTTACCAACGATGAGCGCGGGCGCGCCATAAAACTGGCTCTTGCTATGGATGGGGACCGTATGTCAAAGGACGATGCGGATGATACGATCTTGACAGAACTTTCTACAAGCAGCCGTTATGCAAGAATGTCTTCAGGCAAAGGTGGCGAAGTTGGGGAAGACGAGGAATGCTGGGTCTGTCTTGGTCTTTTTGACAATCTTGATGTGTGGGCCGATCGTGCGGCTGCCGCGCTTGAGGGTTTTGAATATTCTACATTCCTTGTGGGGACCAAGATGAGCGGGCTTTTGAGCGAGAATGAAGAGATCTTGTGGACCGAGTCAGGTGCGACTCATGCAGAACAATTCAAATCGGAATTGAACCGTGAGGTTGGTAAACTGATCGCTGCAAAGATCGGAAAGGAAGTTGAATTTAAGCAGCCCGAGATTTTAGTAACACTTAATCTTGTAAAAGAGGAAGTTTCACTTCAGGTCAGGTCTGTCTATATTCAGGGCAGGTATCGCAAACTTATTCGGGGAATCCCTCAAACAAGGTGGCCATGTCGCACATGTAAGGGCAGGGGCTGTGAGACGTGCAATGGTACTGGTAAGCAGTATCCGGAGTCTGTGGATGAATTGGTTAGCGAACCTCTTTTTACGGCAGCACAGTGTGCTGATACAAAGTTCCATGGTGCCGGTCGTGAGGATATTGATGCTTTGATGCTTGGGAGCGGAAGACCATTTGTTATTGAGGCAGTGCGACCCATAAGGCGTACTATTGATCTTGATGAACTTACAAAAGCAATAAATGATAGTGCGAATGGAAAAGTTGAAGTTGAGGGTCTGAATGTTGTTCAGCGTGATGTTGTTGAGATGTTAAAGACATCAAAGGCGGATAAGGTTTATAACCTTAAAGTTACATTCAAAGGTTCGATTTCAGAAGAAAAACTCAGGTCTGCACTTGATACTCTCTCCGGAGCACAGATCAACCAGCAAACCCCGCAGCGTGTTGTACACAGACGTGCTGATATTGTTCGAAAAAGGCGTGTGCACGATATTGAACTTGTGAAATTTACAGATGAGGTCGCCATGATCACGATAAATTGTGAAGGCGGGCTTTATGTCAAAGAACTGGTATCTGGTGACAATAAAAGGACAGTACCAAGTCTTACGGAATTGATTGGCACTCAGGCGGTAGTGACTGAACTTGATGTCATAAAGGTCGATATTTGAGTATCAATTTAAAATTAATAACTATATCCAATCACATTGATTAAAATTATAATTACAATATTTGGAATAAGATCAATTTAATTATTTACAATAAAATTAACTTAATTATTTACAATAAAATTAACTTAATTATTTACAATAAAATTAACTTAATTATTTACAATA
>JAHYJJ010000068.1:0-7724 GCA_019429165.1 Methanosarcinaceae archaeon
AAATACCTGCTCGCGCATTCTGCCGCTAAGACCTTCGAAGTCGGCTAATGTATCTCTGATGATATCGAGTTCAACACCCATCTCAAGTGCAGCAGTTGCAGCAGCAACCATTGCGGTAGTATATGATCCTACATCGTAACCGGGTTGTGCATTGATAACAGACATCCAATTACTGCCGGAATTCATGATTATCGTATCTTCGTCAAGTGTCAGGGTCACATCACCTGTGCAATCCTTTGAATTGCTAAAAGTGACTGTTTTCACCGAATTGTTCAGGTTGCGACATGTTGCTGCATCATCTGTGCAGTTTATGATTAGTGTACTGCCAGATTTGGCATTGTCAAGCATCTGCATTTTTGCATTACTTGCCCATGCCATATTATTCGCGATCCTGTAGTCCTGTGTAAGTGTGGTCAGGATGCCGATATCGGCATATCCTGTGCCGCCAATTGACACTTCAAATATGTAAACATCTGGCGGCACAAGGTTGGACTTGGACTTGGACTTGTAGTTGGAATTTGATGATATGTATGATGCAGTTTTATCCACAGCATGCAGGATACTCCCGGGTGCAATACTCAATCCCTTATATATCAGGAATGGTGTGCCATTCTCCCAATATTCAAGACCGCGGGTTGTGTGGAGTACGACATTCATTTTGCATGACAACATGTCAGCAAGAATTGATGCTGTACTTGTTTTTGCTTTTGTGCCTGTGATCTCAATGATCCTTGCACCTGTACTTACAATTGTCTTGTCGTGGGATAGTATCTCGCCAACGATCTTGTGATGTGTGACAATTTCCTTGCCCATGTCGCGAGCCTGTTGCAACATCTTATAATTTGGGTCGAGATGCACGGGAGCAATAATGATATCAAATTCATTGACAGGGATTGGGTCTTTTGATGTATGGATATTAAAATCCTGCAGGTCAGCAAGAGTTTCAGGGTCTACAGTATTATATACGTCAATAGCGCTTACGTTGTAGCCGAGTTGTGCCATCTTTTGTGCAATGATTATCCCGCCGTGCGTCAGGTCAAGCACAGCGGCGTTCTTTTGACCTGCAGCCATGTTATATTATATGTTTTTTTAATTGTTTTGTGAACCGTTAGGTTGATATCGGGTTTACAATGCTTCCTGTGCTCTCTTGTAAACAAGGTCGGATATCAATTCGTCGCCGCCAAGGGGTTTTCCGTAAACGATCGTGACATCTTTGCCATCAATTTTGATAGTTGTCTTTTCGCTGCCATCCTTAAAACCGAGTATTTTTGGTATATCCTGTGTAATATGAACACCGGATGCAAGAAATACCGGAACTGCTGCAATAGTTGTGACGCCTGTGCCTGCAAATGATGCAAGAGCATCCTCAATGGTTGGCTCGTTCATGTTCATGAACCCGACTTTTACAACAACATCCTTGTGTTTTTTTGCAATATTATTAGCAACGCTTTCTACGATCCCTTTGTTGTATGGAAGTTTACTGCCGTGTCCGATTGCTAATATTCCTAATTTTTCACTCATATTAATGCCTCTTTGTTATAGTATATAATTTATGAAACTATATAGTTCGAGTTCATTCGACCGCATTGGAAGAATTATCCCGTGTATGTGTGAGTAACACAAATGCATTTGATTGTGTTACGAGTATAGGTTTTACTGCAATGTTATTAGATATAATACTTTTGCGCCATTTGGTATTGTCAAATGTTATGGATTTGTAACCATAAATTAATATGTTTTTATCTCAATTCTAAATTATTTGACAGACACATTGCTGATATAAGTCAGGTTGGCACAGAGAATAAACCGATTTTATTTTTTTATATAGAGTCTCTAAATATGTATGCGTAATGATAATTTAAGCAATCTATATAACCTTGTCACACCTTAATAATAAATAGTTCGTGTTAGGATAACTTAAATTAAAAGGAGTAGGGTTAAAATGGAGTCATTACGAATAGGAATGTTTTCTTGGGAGAGTCTGCATTCTGTAAAAGTTGGAGGCATCGCGCCGCATGTGACTGAAATTGCGGAGACACTTGCAAACAAAGGACATGAGGTACATATTTTCACACGTAAAGGCTGGTACAGGGATTACGATGAGATTAACGGCGTGCACTACCAGAGATGTGCACATGATCAGTCGGGTAATGTAGTACATCAGATGGACAGGATGTGCGACTCAATGGTTGATAAATTTGGTGAAGTTAAAAAAGAGTTTGGGGATTTTGATATATTACATGGCCATGACTGGCATCCTGTTACTGCACTAAATCGTATAAAAGAGCAATATAATCAGCCGTATGTCCTTACGTATCATAGTACGGAATGGGGACGTAACGGCAACCAACTTGGCTACTGGTATGAAGCCCGTGAGATCGCACACAGGGAATGGCTTGGTGGATATGAGGCATCTAAAGTTATAATTACAACAGATCATTTCAAACAGGAAGTCCAGCAGCAATACCAGATTCCCGATTACAAAATATCGGTAATACCAAATGGGATATTCCCAGGGAAAATCGAAAAGGATGTCAATGAAGGGGCGATCAAAGAACGATTTGGTATTCATCCGCTTGCACCTGTGGTATTGTTCGTAGGCCGTATGAACTACCAAAAGGGTGTGGATATGTTGATCCGTGCCATTCCGCAAGTATTGCGTGAAAATTGGGGCGCACATTTTGTTTTCATTGGTGAAGGTGAGATGAAAACATATTGCGAAAATCTTGCATATCAACTTGGAATTCAAAATTCATGTCATTTTCTTGGATATGCATCAAATGAAGTGCACATGGATTGGGTAAATGCGTGTAACATCGTCAGTGTACCAAGCCGTAACGAACCGTTTGGGATCGTTGTGCTTGAAGCATGGGATGCAAGCAAACCCGTCATTGCAACCGATGCTGTTCATCTGGTTGATAATTTCTCAAATGGCATCGTTGGTTACAAAAACCCAGAATCAATTGCATGGGGAATTAACTATGCAATGGGTGGACTGGATTCATCAACTAAACAGATGGGTATAAACGGTAAAAAACTGATCGATACCAAGTATAATTGGGATATTGTTGCGAAAGATACTGTTAAAACATACAAGAATATTGTCAATTAAATTTTCACTACTAAGAATAGGGAGGGTGTACTAATGGATGAAAAAACATTAAACATGACAGCCCAAATAGGAGAGGCTGCCGGTGTCGTCTATAAAGAACTGGTAAAAGGAGAATGTAATTTGACCCAATTAAAAAATCATCTCGTCGATAATGGGTTCGATGCGCAGACCTATATTATGTCTATTGGATGGCTTGCAAGAGAAGACAAACTTGACCTTTCCAAAGTAGGCAATAAGTGGTCTATAAAACTTAAATAGATAGATTTTTTTATAGTATATAATTATAAGATTATGTAGTCCAGGTTAATGCAAACAAAGTGAATATTTACTTGTTGCACAATAGTTACATTTTAAGAGTATATGCTTCATGAGTGCAACTCAATGTTTAGAATGGAGCGACTTTGTTTTAATATAGAGTTGGAGATTACGCATAAATGGAGGTTGATTAAGTGTTAGAACGAAAGTGGATAATACTTGCAGGTGAAGAAGCAGGTCCTAAATCTAATAAGATGGGTGGTATCTGGAATGTCATTGATGCTGAAGCTATGACTCTTGCATCACTTTTCAATTCGGGGGCAATAAGTGATGGCGATAATCCAAGGATTCTTGTTGCAGGCCCATATTATGGATCGAGTGGATCTGACTGGAATAAAGGACTAAATCGTATCACCGATATGAGCGAGTTCAAAGATTTCGATCTTGACGGGGAATTGACAGCGGCGATAGAGGCTGTCAGGATCGAGGGTATCGAGATAATAACAGGTGTCAGGAAAGTCGGTGAGACTAAAATTGGTTTCTTAATGTTCAAGACCGACAATTTTGGCAAGATCATTACTGATTATAAGGGCACCAGTGTGTCACTTACAAACAAGATAAAATCCGAAGCCTACGAATTGATAAATCTTGATTCGCTAAAGTATGACAATTTGGGAAACGGTTCAGAATATACTCATTATCTTAACCTGTCCTATGCAATATCAGAATTCGTACGTGCACTCGTCACTCTAAATGAAGAGAAGGCAAGAGAATATCATGACACGGCAATTACGGATTTTGCAAAATCGCTTATGCCAAATATGCAAGTTTCATTACATTGCCACGAATTCGGGGTATTCTATGCGATTGCCCGTCTTGAAAAAATGGGAATACCCGTTAAGTCTGTTGCCACATTCCATGCAACATTGCCGGGAAGGTGCGCAGGGCATCTTTCCATACAAAAGATCCGAAACAATGACAGTTCGTGGGTTGAGGGTGTCCCCCTAGCGTTTGCAAAACTGGAATCACTTTCGAGCTATGCTGATGTGGTCACAGCTGTTGGGAATTCTACCAGTAAGGAAACAAAATTGTTCTATGGTGTTGATTCAATTTTGGTCCGAAACGGAGTAACCCTTGATGATGGTGAAACCGATTGGGATAAGAAAACACAATTCCGCAAAAATATCCAGAATTTTCTGTCTGAAAACCTGCATAAATACCACGATGGTGAACAGATCCCCTACAAAAAGATCATACCTTTATTCTCGATATCGCGTATAGAGATAGAGAACAAAGGTTATCCTGATCTGCTTGATTCACTTGTAATGCTTGACCGCATGGTAAAGATGGAAATTCTGGGTGGAAAACTTGATGAAGATGTCAGGATTGTGTGTTTTATAATTGCAGCACATGGACCAAAATCAAATCTCCCGGATGGTTTCCCGATAAATCTTCCAAAAGAAGTTCTTGTTGGTGATGAACTCCGGCTGCAAAGTATGATCGAAGAAAGAGGACTTGAGTGCTCTAAAATCCCAAGTGGTAAAAGATGCGTCTCAGCTGTGCTGTATCCTCAATGGATATCATCTACTGATGGCGGTCTCAATATGACTCTAGAAGAGTTGATGTCAGGTTGTGTTGCCGGCATTTTCCCGTCCAGATATGATCCATTCCTGCTGACCGGACTTGAGGCAGGTAAGGAATCAACTCCGAGCATTGTCAGCAAGGTGTGTGGTTTCAGTGATGCATTAAAGACTCTAAAGCGTCTTGTAATGGGTATGGGCGGTGTGATCGTTGTGGACAATATAGATATGTCCTACAATGAGACTATTGTGGATTATGCACTTGCGATGAATTATTTCATTGATACATATTTTCATGACAAGGTGAAATACAATCTTCTTTGTGAAGAAGCAAATCTTCTTGCAAAAGAAATGAATTGGGATATGCCTGCAAAACATTATTACGAACTCCTGACTGGCATAAAGGTTACGTAGTAATATAAGTATAATATTTTGGGAAAGGGTGCAATTATGACCATCAACGATCCATCAGATGTAATGACAATCGCGTTTGTCAGTATCGAATATCCTCCGCGTTTATTCGGTGGACTTGGAGCATATATTACAGATATCACAGATGCATTCACCGGACTTGGGCATGATATGATAATTGCAACTCCAAACGAGAACAATTCACTTCCTGTTCATGAAATACAAGGTGGCGGTGAAGGTGAATGTAACGTTAAAGATAACCTTGATAACGTTAAAGGTGAAATCGAAGTATTCCGTCCACAATCGTTATCTGACCGGGATACGGCGGAACTGTTCTTATCACAGGAGACCTGGGACACATGGGGAGACATGGGTGTTGATTTCCTGTGTGATCTGTTATCGTACAACCATCTTGCAGCGTCCCGTATTGTTGAGTTGATACGAAACGGCAGGTCGATTGATGTCTGTGTTGGACATGACTGGCTTGACCTGCCTGCTGCAATGACAATCAAGAAAGAGACCGGTATCCCGACGATCTACCATGTACACAGTACGGAAGCAGGTCGTTCGCTCGGGAATCCGAATCCCCAGATCCAGCGTTTTGAGAACAGAAGCGCAAATTATGTTGATGCTCTTATTACAGTGTCCAATGCGATGAAGGATGAACTGGTTTCAATGGGCGTTCCGCAGGATAAGATATATGTTTGCTACAACGGCGTGAACGTTAAGAGATTTGATCCAAAGAACGCACGCCCATCCAATATCAGCAAATTGAGGGAACAGTATGGGATTGCAGAGAGCGACCGTGTGGTGCTTTTCATCGGACGGCTTGAAGATGTTAAAGGTGCTGCTAAACTGGTGCTTGCCATGCCACAGGTGCTTGAAAAATATCCGGATACTAAACTTGTGCTGGTCGGCAAGGGTACACAGGAGGGATTGATACGCGGCATAATATCGGACAATCATCTTGAAAGTTCGGTTATGCTGAACACTGATTATCTACCTGATGATGAGAAGATAGACCATTATGCAATGTCTGATGTCTGTGTTTTCCCGAGTTTTTATGAGCCATTTGGTATCGTTGCGATCGAGGCAATGGCAATGGAAAAACCTGTTGTGGTTGGTGCAAGGGGAACGAGCGGGTTACGTGAGATCGTTGTGACACCGCCATCCGATAACCCGACAGGTATGCACGTAAATCCCCATGATCCGCAGGATATTGCATGGGGGATCACTGAAATTTTTGATAGCGGACATGAAAAAGTGTGGGGCAGGAACGGGCGCAAACGGGTGCTTGAGATGTTCACATGGGAAGTGGTATCCAGTCATACATTGGATGTGTATAGGGATGTGATCTCTAAGGTCAAAGGGGTATGAAAATATGTCTGAGATCAGGAAGCATTATTTTCTGGATGAATATTGTATCATTGCATCGGAGCGCGGAAAGCGCCCATCCGATTTTGCATTAAAGAAAACTGCCAGTGTAGTTTCAGATTGTGTGTTCTGCGGTGGGAATGAGGACAAGACACCGCTCGGGACGGCGGTTTACAAGGATGGTGAGGTGCTTGTGGATACAGATGATTCGCGCGTTATCGGATGGGATGTCCGATGCATTCCGAACCTTTTTCCTGCGTTATCCCCTAAACCTGCAATTTTACCGGAATTGGAAGACCCTGAGGCTTCACAGTGGTCGATACAGGAAGGTTTTGGCTATCATGAGGTGATCGTTGAATCTCCTATTCATGGCAGGATGATATCGGATTTCTCAGATGATGAGATGTCACTGCTTATGAGAGTGTACAAAGAGCGCGTGTCCCATTATCGCTCGCACGATGGTATCAAGTACGTGTCACTTTTTAAGAATTGGGGCGAGCGTGCAGGTGCATCGCTCGATCATACTCACTCTCAACTTATCGCACTTCCAATTCTCCCACCATCATTGAAACGTGAGCAGGATGCGATCCATGCTGCTGGTGGGTGTCTTTATTGTGACATTGTGGAAAAGGAAAGCAGATCTGTGCGACTGTTGTATGAGAATAGCGGGGCTGTTGCGTTTTGTCCGCATTTTTCAATGAATCCGTTCGAGGTGTGGATATTACCAAAACAGCATGTGAACCATCTGGCAAACTGTACGGATGAGATGCTGCGACTTATCGGTGATGCGATACGTTTCGTCGTTTCGCGGTACGATGTGGTTCTTGGTTCACCGTCATACAATTACATGTTCTACTGGATATTCGATGACGATTCGTATCATTTGAATGTGAGGTTGCAGCCAGTGTTATCGACACCTGCGGGATTTGAGAAGGGTACTGGGATTTTTATTAATACTGTGGTTCCTGAAGCGGCGGCGGAATATTTGAAAG
>JAHYJJ010000243.1:0-1251 GCA_019429165.1 Methanosarcinaceae archaeon
TTGAGGATTCCGTTTATTTCAAGCCTGAGGTCGTGGTGGTGGTGGTGGTGTGGGATTGGATTACGAATCTTTGGGACATGGGTGGTGGGTTGGTTTGGTTGTTTTTGGTTATCGTTTTTATGATTTTAGCTTCCTATTAGATACATTTGCTATTTGGTCGCCTTCTTTATTTACTCGCCTCTCTAGTTTTTTTATGTCTTCTTCAGGGGGGATATTTTCAGGAATGATATTATTATTTGTAAGCACTTGTCGGATTTCGGTGTTATTTTTTACATGTTCATGTGTAATTTCAGGCTCTCCTTGTATGTTATTTGTTCTAACATTAAAATTGGTAATCTCTGTTGCGAAGTTTTTAGCGCTTATTGTCACAGTTGGGAGAAAATCTGCCATCGGTCTATTATATGGAATATTCATTTTCATTTTTACCTTATGAGTTGTAAGCCCTCCAAATAATGCATGGTCGCCCTTACTCCTGATTCTTGCAAATCCGCTTTCGTCAACTCCCCTTTCATAAATTAGTTTAGATAATTCAGTTTCAGAACTTATTAGCTTTTTTCTTGCTTCAAGTCGTTCGGACAAAGCAATTCTTTCTTCGATTAATTCCTGTTTTCGAGTCTGTATTGCAAAATAACTCTGTGCAAATGCAATTTCCTGTTTTCTTGGATCGCCGTTTTGTGCTATCAGATAACACGCATAGCGAGTAAGCATGATGTCTTCTATTTCACGTTCTGCCTCTGAGCCAATCGTGACCATTTTCCTGACATCAGGAAAATGGTCTAACATGTTTTGATTTGCATTTATACAAGATTCTTTTGCTTTCTCAATAACTTTTGAAAAATTTTCCCACTTGGAGTATCCTAAAAGTTTCTGCAAATCCCTTGCAAACCAGAACTCTATCCCATCTTCATCATAAGCACAATCTTCAAAACTTTTAGACAATTTAATGATAATCTGTTTTTGCATCAGATCACCTTAATATTCATATTTGGCAATTTCAGTTGTACGATTTTATCGTATAAATGAAAAACAACAAGCGCATTTTTTAAATTCATTTCATCTCCTCTCATTGAACTCCTCGACAATCATTATCTATTCGGTGGCCAAGCCGTAGAGTTTGTAGCGAGCTGGTTCTTTAGTTATTCTTAAACATAATTGATTTTTTTGTATATATATCAAAGCCAAGTCGGGTGAAAGTATTAATCCATCTATAAAACAATGGGATGCATGCGATATTTGCTTGAGTGCCAGGCG
>JAHYJJ010000069.1:0-7469 GCA_019429165.1 Methanosarcinaceae archaeon
TCCTCATCTCATCTTCGATCAACACAGGTGTGATCTTTTCTCCTGTATGCGTAGTCTGGATGTCTGAGTCTAAATCTGAGTTTGAGTCTAAATCTGAGTTTGAGTCTAAATCTGAGTTTGAGTCTAAATCTGAGTTTGAGTCTAAATCTGAGTTTGAGTCTAAATCTGAGTTTGAGTCTAAATCTGAGTTTGAGTCTAAGTCTAAATTTTCCTCTTCATCCGGCTGTGTATCCAATGTTTCGTCATTAGCATTAATATCGTTATCTTCTACCATCTTTTCTCACCTCACACATCCAGATTAACGACATCTTTTGCATGCTTTTCAATAAATTTGCGCCGTGGTTCGACCTCGTCGCCCATCAAGATCGTAAACATTTCATCTGCTGTAAATGCATCATCCATAGTAACCTGTAGAAGTGTCCTTGTATCCGGGTTCATGGTTGTTTCCCATAATTGTTCGGGATTCATTTCTCCAAGACCTTTGTAGCGCTGGACCATTGCACCTTTTTCACCCACTTCGTCCAGTTTCTTTTTCATCTCCTCATCGGAATATAAATAATGTTCAGCTTTTCCCTTTTTAATGCGGTAAAGCGGAGGTTGTGCAATATAGATATATCCGCAGTCGATCAGGGGTCTCATGTGTCTGAAAATAAATGTCATGATAAGTGTTCTGATATGTGCACCATCCACATCGGCATCGGTCATGATTATTACCTTGTGATATCGTGCTTTTGAAACATCCATATCTTCGCCGATACCGGTGCCAAGAGCGGTTATAAAAGACAATATCTCATTGTTCTTCAAAACCTTTGAAAGACGTGCTTTTTCCACATTTATGATCTTGCCCCTAAATGGCAGTATAGCTTGAGTTTTACGGTCACGTCCCTGCTTTGCAGAACCGCCTGCAGAATCTCCTTCTACAAGATACACTTCACAAAGTGAAGGGTCCTTCTCTGAACAATCTGCAAGTTTTCCGGGCAGTGTTCCAATATCAAGTGCACTTTTCCTGCGCGTGAGTTCGCGTGCCTTTTTAGCCGCTTCCCTTGCACGCTTTGCAACGAGCGCTTTTTGAAGTATCGCATTTGCTACTTTCGGGTTCTCTTCTAAAAATTCGGCAAGTCCTTCAGATACCATTGATTCCACAATACCTTTCACATCACTGTTGCCGAGTTTGGTCTTTGTCTGTCCCTCGAATTGCGGTTCCATCAATTTTACACTGATAATACCCGTAAGTCCTTCACGGATGTCCTCGCCTGAAAGTTTTACATCACCCTTTTCAAGATTGTTCCGCTTGATGTAATCATTTGCAACACGTGTGAGTGCGGTCTTAAAACCAATAACGTGTGTTCCGCCTTCATGCGTGTTTATGTTGTTGGCAAAAGAGTAGAAGTACTCCGAATAACTGTCAGTATACTGCATTGCAATCTCAACAGATGTGCCCTCCTTTTCCCTTTCAAAATAAATGGGTTTATCATGAAGAACCGTTCGGTTTTGATTTAGATATTCTACAAATGCTACAATTCCTCCACTGTACTCAAAGATTTCGCGTTCCCCGTCTGGTGTTCTTTCATCCACCAGGCTGATCTTAATTCCACGGTTTAAGAATGCGAGTTCACGAAGTCTTGTGGCGAGTGTCTCATACTTGAATGTAGTAGTCTCGAATATCCTTGCATCGGGTCTGAAAACACATTTGGTTCCGGTACCTTTCGCTTCACCTATAACAGTAACTTCTTCTTCAGGAACCCCACGCATATATTTCTGATAATATAATTTGCCATCACGTTTGACCTCTACTGTCATCCATTCAGAAAGCGCATTGACAACAGAGATACCAACACCATGTAATCCACCGGATACCTTGTAACTGCCCTTGTCAAACTTACCGCCTGCATGGAGGATAGTCATAACAACTTCAAGTGCGGATTTTTTGTACTTTTGATGTGTATCCACAGGGATTCCCCTGCCATCATCTTCAACCATCACGCTGCCATCGGCATTAATAACTACATCTATAAAGTTACAATATCCGGCAAGTGCTTCATCGATACTGTTATCTACCACTTCATACACCAGATGATGAAGTCCCCTGTTATCAACATTACCAATATACATACTTGGACGCTTGCGTACGGCCTCAAGACCTTCAAGAACCTGAATACGCGTTGCATCGTAAGTTTGTTTGTCACTCATTTGTGATCTTTCTCCATAAAAATATTATAAATGTATATATTACTTAATATTCCTGATTTCAACTTTTCAAATCTTCAAAATATCCATTAAATGATCTTATCAAAATGGTATTAAAGAAACGTTCCTTTTACTTCGCTGGAACCTATTTTTTAGTAATCATCAATACTTGCATTAGTATGTTTTCATCTATATTAAAGGTTTATATGTGCGTCCATTATTTGCGGTCAAAAACGGGGGTAAATTATAATACCAATCATAGTAATCTGCCAGACTATGGACGATAATCCAAAAAATCCGATCGAAAAATTCTACAAAAATTCCGCATCAATTATTCTCATTGTTGGAATTATAGCCACAGCCCTGCTTTTTAAAGGACTTTTGATGTTTGCCGATCAAGGCGATCTATTCATGGTCATTCTTATGGCAGTGGCTGTATCAGTAGTTGCATTCGTTTTAACAAAAGTAATAAGATTAGAGATGGAAAAAAAGATCAAATGATCCCCATGTCAGTCAACCTTTCAGGCAGGTACGTATCCGTCACAAAATCCAGACCCTTGCCTGCGAAAGCTTGCTGTTCTGCCTTTTTCTTGATATCAAGCTGAAGTTTGATCTGCTCTTTCCAGTAATCAGACTCAAACCTTGGATCTGTTAGTTCACTTCGAAGGGCATCTATATCCTTATCAGTCAACTTGTCAGTTGAGAGTTCATACTCAACAATGTCAGATGGCTGTACACCAATAAACTGTGCGCCCGGTGTTGCCATGTGTTCCGATAGGTGTGCACTCTTAATTGCACCATATGCAACTGATGCAAATATCCTGTATGACCATGGATCACCATCAGTAAAGACTGTGACAGGTATGCCAAGTTCATCGTTCATACGCTTGATCATACGCCTTGTGGAGCGTGCCGGTTGACCTTTAAGATGAACAAGGATAGCATTGTATTTTTCGTCAAAACCATTCTCAATCAGACGTGCATACATACCACCAGTCTCGATAGCAATTATAAACTTCGCATCATGGTCAAGGAATTCGATATTCTCGACATTGAATGGGATCTGATACCCGCTTTCTCCAATATCTTCCTGGCAGTGAATAGTACGTGAACCGCGCTTTGTTTCCTCGCGTATCCTAATTGGACCAAACATCGTAGCCCCGTCTTCTTCAGGTCGCATATGGAAATATTCCCTTTGCAAACCTGTGATGATCTCAAGGTCTTCGATCAGTCTGTCACTCTCAGGCTGCTCACGGAACTTGGCTATGTCCCAGCCCTCTGATATATAGTACAACTCCCTCAAGGTCGAGCCGCGATCATTTTCAAGATGGTTCTTTACAATAAAATCCACTGCATATGTGCTCTTTAGCAACTGGAAAGCACCTTTTACTGTCTTTGCACTTCTCTCACTCTCGCGGTCGCCATATACCCACACATTGCTTTTATCGTTATAGCAGATATTCTCTTTAGTACGGCTTGGAAGGCTGACATTTGGCACAACCTCATCAAGGAATTGGTTGTACAATTTCTCTGTCAAGCCAACAAGTCGGTTCTTTGCAAGAGCATTTCGCTGTTTTTTACGATCGACTCGATCAATTGATTCTTCATCGCTCATTTAAATAATCTCCAATTTCACTAACAACATAATGAATAATTTTAATAAAATCGTAACAACATTAATCTAAAATATACAAAGATTCAGCAGGCTGCATCGTTTCTTCTGTTGCAAGTATATTTAAGTACAGCGTGGGTTCATTTTTAGTTCGGGTTTTTTCTACAATCATAAAACCGTGTTTTTCATAAAATTCGATTGCTTCTTGTTTAGCCTCCACGGTTATGTATCTACAGCCAACATATTCTGATACGTTCAAAGCAATTCCCACTGCTGCAAATAATAGAAGTCTACCTACGCCTTTTCTTTCGAATCTGCAATCGACCGACAAACGGGCAAGTTTAATAGCCGGATACTTTTTGTGTTTATATCCATCCCATCGGTGTGTTTTCTCAATATGTTTTACTTCTATTATATCTGTAGTTAATGTATAGAATCCTACTAATTGTTCTTTATAAAAGCATACATACGTTCTACTAACCATTTGTTCTTGATTTTCAATAGCATCATTTTTTAAAAAATCATTTAAATCATGGTTAGTACAATTAAAAGAAGATGTATCATGTCTTGCAGACAAAGGGAAAATTGTGACGTCGTCACGTGATATATTAACTGCCACGTCAGAACCTTATCCGCTTATACATCAATTTTGCTTCTTTGAACAATTCGATTTGCTTTTTTGTTGCGGGGCGTTTTTCGTTTTCAAAAAATACTTTCGCATCTTCCCCCTCTAAAACCAATCCAAGTTCAATAGGTTTTGCCATTGTTGTTCCTCCTGTAATCACTCATATTGTCTATTAGACTATGGAAATAATTCTAACGTCATATTATTTTAAGATGGCTGTTAAACAACTCCCTTGATAGCCTTTGCACCTGTAACCATTTCCTCATCAATTCCCTCTACAATGAGTTCTCCAAATCGTGTGACCTCGTCCTCTGTCACTGACTCAAGTGAGTATGTCACAGCTTTTGAAGCATCGGGCGAGAGTTTCATTTTCCACACATAATCATAATCATTACCCATTGTGATAACCTTTGATTCAGGAACCACATTTTCTGCTTTGAACGGTATCATTTCATGAAGATTGAACTCAAGAGACTTTGTACTGAAATTCTTGACCTTTATTGAAACGGTCGCTTTGCCGTCATCATCACGTCTGATATTCCTGCTTACAAGCATATTGCCCATAACCTTTGCTACGACCGGATTTATGTCAGGTATCTCACGATCCAGGGTTTCTGCGAGTTTCGCTGCCATTTTTGGCAGCACTTTCTCAATAATGATCTCTTTTTCTCTTCGCTTTTTGAGATTTCCCTGTTTGGATATGAATTGGTTAAGTTTTCGTGCAACTTCTTTTATCGCAAGTTCAATTTCATCCTTGATCTCTGGAATATCTGCGATTGCATCTTTTGATTCTGATGTGAACGGCACATTTGTGGATGCCACGTGTATCATCAAAACTGCAGGACCTGTCGGCATCCCCCCACCAGGTTGGTTTAGGCTGTACTGCTTCCACTTGACTGATTCCACGGCATGTGTGGTAACACACCCACCCTGCTGGTATAGAAGAGGCACGCGGTTTGCAAATCTCAATATGTCAATACGGTCTTCTTTTGAAAGATTACCACCATATGCTATCCCTACCTCGACAACGAACGGACTTCCCGAATAAACCGATGCCGAGCGTGTTGTTGTTGCGATAAAGTCAACGCTGTATTCTTTTTCAAGTCCTTTATAAATCAGTTTATCCCCGATAGGTGAAAGGCAATCCGTAGGCGGTGCCATAATTTTCACTTTCTTAAACGCATCAAGGATCTTTTTTGTCTGGTCTATTGTAACTTCATGAGGGTCAAGTTCAGAATCGAGTCCCGCAGCCTTGCATATTTCTTCTGCAGTCAAAAGTCCTATCTTGGTGAATGAATAACGTAAAAACGCTCCTAATTTCTGGCGCTCTGTATAGCGCATCATTTTCATGAGTGTGCCCAGTTCAATACCATGCGGATGCGGGAGGATCTCCTTTGCAGGGATTGGCAATATATCTGTTGCCCGCTCAAAGATCATCTCATTGCCGTCAGGTTCGATAAACGTGATCCGTGCATGCGGATTAACTATCGCTGTTGCCTTAAGATATTCAGATATTGACTGCCTGCGCCCCTTTACATACGTTGCTTCCATTTCCATTTCAACACGGGTGCCATGCGGACGGTCCCAGTCAATAATCTCATCCTTCAATATTTCTGGATCATTGGTGCTAGTATTGATCATTAGTTCAAAATGATGGGCAGGGAAATCGCGTCCAATTGTAGATATGATCTTAGTTGGACGCCCTGATGTCAATTGTGAATATAATACCGATGCGGAAATTCCTATACCCTGCTGACCACGACTCTGTTTGAGTGAATGAAAACGCGAACCATAAAGCAGTTTAGCAAACACTTTTGGGATCTGCTCTTTAACAATACCCGGACCGTTATCCTCGATTATTACCGTAAGATTATCCTTACCTGCGCGTTCGATCTGTATTAAGATATCAGGTAGTATCTCTGCTTCCTCACAGGCATCCAGCGAATTATCTACTGCTTCTTTAACAGTTGTTATTAGACTTCTCGGTGCAGAATCAAAACCAAGTATCTGTCGATTTTTCTCAAAGAATTCTGCAACACTGATGGCTTGTTGTTTTTTCGCAAGTTCTTCTGCAATTGGGGCTGCCATATTTTTTATTCCGTTTTTCTATAATGTTATCAACGTTTTTCTAAAAACAGTACAGTGTTAGATTCTCACTGCAGTTCAGCACCAACGATTGTCTGGGTTGCTGTTACAGATTCAATTCCTCTTATATTATCTACAATATTGTTCAGGATACCCATGTCAATAACATCCATAATGACCACAAAATCATATTCACCAAATACATGGTATACATCTTTGATGCCGTCGATACTACGCAATTCGTTGTATGTTACCTTTTCCTTTCCGGGTAACACATTTACCATTGTAACTCCAATTACCATTTATATCACTGAATATAAGTGGGGTGCAAGATATTTATTAGTTTTTACTTGACTACAAGTTTTAACTGCAAGTACCATTGAATAGTAACACATCGAGAAAGTTGAGTGTCTCATAAACACTATTATTAACGCTGTGAAACTTACTGAAAAAAATTTGACCGATATGTATTATAATAATTATAAAAAGTCATAATATGTGCGACAAGTATATATAGCATTACTGTATCATGTGGATTGTGAGCGGGTTATTCTTTTTAACAACCCCCACTCCCCAACCTGCTCACATTCACATCATGGGAAGTGTTTTTCGATTCTTTTTTTTGTAACTTATAATTTTAACTTATAATTTTAGGTTATCTTTAACATCGAGTGGGCAATGCTACCAATTTTGACAAGTATATAAGATATTTTGTAACAATTGAATTGCATGATAATCAGTCATAAAAAAATAACCGCATAGGGCGCTGAGGTCGCAGAGAGTTGTATTTTCCCTCTGCGCTCTCCGCGTGCTCTGCTGTGAAATTTTGTTTAATATTCATCGGAATAACTGGGTATTGGAAAGCGCCGACTGGCCGGCGAACAATTAACCTCTTGCAATCATAAATCAGCATAAATCAGCGTCTGAAATATTCAACCACATCTGATTATGCCACAGAGT
>JAHYJJ010000244.1:0-1232 GCA_019429165.1 Methanosarcinaceae archaeon
GTTGTCTGAGACTTAATCCAAGATGTTTACATTTCCATGCCAAATACCTGTAAAAAATCATCCCTGTAATACACAAAAAAATGTGTGTCCTAATATTGAAATCCGTATGGTGATTGATTGGCCCAACCGGAACCAGAAGCACATCATTCAGTAACTTAAAATCATCCTCCACAAGATACTTTTGGTTGTAAGTTTGTGCAATCTTCTTGGAATGCCAGGCATGCATATCAGTAAAAACAATAGTTTTTCCAAAACCTGCATACCGTTTCTTTTCGACCTCTTCTTCAATCCAGATCTTCAGACTTGGTTTTTTCATACCTTGTGGTATCTCGCCAACTTCATACTTGATCACTGAAATAAAATCCTTGTAAATAAAACCATTAACTTCCCTCTCCACACTGCTTTTATCTCTTTTTTTTCCTCTGTTGCTCTGCAATCTTCTCTTTAGATCCTCAAGCTTATCCCAGATTTTTGCCTTCCTTTCTTCATAACTTATTCTCTGCTTTTTGTACGAGGCTTCGTTGTAGAGGACAACAGTAGTAAACTCAGTCTCAAAGAAATTGTGTTTTTCCCGATAACCATATATCTTGTTATCTTGTGTATTTGTGTAAAGATATTTGTAATTATTAAGAGGTATCTCCAGAAGTTCTTCCGCCTGATTGTGCTTTGCAAAAGCCACGATGTGCATTTTAGACAATGCATCTTTAATATTGACCTGGGAATTATTGCCTTTATCAAAAACAAGTGTCATATTTTTAGTTGTCACTTTAAGATTTGTTAATCTTTTTGTAAGTGTGTCAAGTAAGTCAGGAAATATTTTTGCATCATGCTTGTTCCCCTCGTAGACTTCGTGCATGAATGGTATATTGTCTTCAGATACGGCTAAGCCTATGCATACTTGTTTCATGTGATTTCTATACTGCTTGTTGTTTCCGTTTTGTGGGAGTTCCTCTCCTTTTTTTATGTAGTTGAACCAGTTTGTTTCGTCGAGAAAAAGCATGGTTGGGGTTATGCCTTTCTCGATTAGTACTCTGTAAAGGTCGTCTTCTATTTTTTTGCTGGTTTCATGGTCTATGTATTTGTAGTGGTTCAGGAAGTTTTGGCATGTAAGTTTGTGGGGAAATTTCCACAGTATATTTAGTGTGGATTTGTCGAACCATTTTTGCATGGAATTTTCTGATAGTGCTCCATCGCATCGACCGATGATGTTTAAGAGTAGGTATTCACCAACT